>NZ_JAUBTR010000042.1:0-60193 GCF_036705045.1 Microcoleus sp. BR0-C5 | reverse complement strand
GGAAGAAGGAAGAAGGAAGAAGGAAGAAGGAAGAAGGAAGAAGGAAGAAGGAAGAAGGAAGAAGGAAGAAGGAAGAAGGGAAATGCAGTCAGAGCAATATTTTCAGCGATAAAAAATGTCCTAACCTTCTTGCCAGTTACTATAAATTAAGAGAAAGAAATCATTAGTCATTAGGGAAAATTCCCAATTAACAATGCCCGATGCCCGATGCCCCATTCTCTATCCCCCATTCCCGATGCCCCATGCCCGATGCCCGATGCCCAATTCCCAATTTTAATTGATCACCTCAAATACTACCAATCTGCTCAGCCACAGCGGTTGATTGGCCTCCACACCTTCGGGACGACCCTTAGTAGAAGCAACTTGTATTCTGTTGCCATTTATCCCTTGTCTAACCAAAATATTTTTCACATTTGTCGCCCTTTCCAGTGCCAACTTTTGATTTTCGGCCGGAGTGCTTTTAAAATCGCTGTAGCCAACTATCCTTAAATTCTTCGTGCTATTTTTCTCCATATATTCCTTGACTTTACTAAGCTTTTCTGCTACATCTTTCGCCTGCAAACTTGCCGAACCTGCACCGAAATACACGCGAACTGGCATTATTATCTTTGGTGGCGGTGGAGTTCCTATTATCACTGTATTTGTTACCGACTTCACCCCCGGAATTTTCTCAAAAGCTTGAGTTATTTTCTGAGCATCTGGCACTTTGCTTACGCTGCCAGCAACGGCGACTTTTCCCTCTGCATAGCGAGCTGAGATATCAATGCTTTCTACTTTATTCAAAAGAGCTGCTGTCCGCTTGACATCGGCTTCGACTAAAACCGGATCGGGAGGTACTTCAACGGCTATAATTTTATTTTCAATTCTTGATTGTGGAGCCGCTTGCTGAGCGATTTTTTCCGCTTTCGATCGCAGATTTTGATTCGGCACTCGTCCCGAAATCTCCAATACTTTATCTTTAACATCAGCCGCGAGGCGATAAACTGATAAATCGGGAGCAGATTGTAATGCTAAATTCGTATCTGCTTCTAAGCTCGCTGCAACTGAGCTGCGGTATTGATGAATTCCCCAAGGTACGCCAATTAAACCTAACGCTGCCAAACCGATAATGGGTAAAATGGGAAGTTTAGAAGATTTAACTTTTACCTCTGTATCGATTAATTTTTGCAGTTTCAAGTTTACTTCGGGTGGTACAGTTGCTGGATCGCCGTTAAATGACTGAATTTGAGTTCCGTATTCTTGAACAATATTGTTGAATATCGATCGCATTTTGTACTTAAACCACTGGCGGGTTTCTCCTTGCATCACTACTGCCAGATAACACGAACCCGCAACTTCCAATACTATGGTAGATGTGCCGTATTCTATTGCATCAATCTCGGCAATATTTCCCGACTGAGATATGCAATCGTTGACAAAAGCCCGAATAGCAGTCAGCATCCCCCCTACCATGTCTGATTCTAGCTGTTCGCGTTCAGAATGCTGCACTGCTGAAATTACTAATCCCGATTTTGCTTGAATTAAAAAAACAGCTTTAACACTTAGTGGTGTTGTTTCTTTCATGAGCAATTCTGCTTCAGAAATGCCCTGTAATTTTGCTTTAATTTTGCGACTAATTCCCTCTGGACTTAAAGCTGATTCTAGTTTTTCATTAATCTCCCGCATCATCTCGGCGATGTATTTTAAAATCGTGCTACCGATAATCGGATAAAGTGCATCCGACATTTCTTCTGGCTTGAGATGAATTTGCTGTTTGATAGCGGCGGCCATTTCCGGTGCGATCGCCATGGCAATTTCATCGGGCGATTCACTGATTCTGTGGCTGATTCCCACAGTCAGAGCCGGCGATATGGCTACTCCCATCGATTGTCTATTTTCTCGGCTTTTCGTATTAATTATTTCATCAATTATCGGAGCTATAGTTTCGACAAATGATTTTCTCGACTCATTAATTGTTTGGAGCATCATTTCGGGAAACATGATTTTAATTCGGGCGAGTAATTCTTCCCGATTGCCTCCCCATTCCGCATCAGTAATTTTGCGATCGAGTTCCCCTACTTTATCGTTGAGTCTGTAATTATAACTTACAACTTCATCTAACAATGGTAAAATAGATTCGATGACCGACTTTTGTAGTTGGGCGTGATGGCTAACCATCAGCTCGTCAATCAAAGGTTTCAGTAAATCCGTAAACAAGTCTGTCGATTCATAAATTCGGTGTTCGATCGCGACAATCTGTTGTTCGATCTTCGCGAGTCTTTGATCGATCCTTTTATTCTGAATGATGGCATCAACAGCCGGGGCGATCGCAGATTCTATCTCTAGCTTTGCTTCTCCGATGTTTCGGGAGAGCATTTCTACAATCACTGGCATTATTCTTGCCATCAACCCTTCTATCTCGGCTAAAACTTGCTGCTGAACTTCGACAATCTTAGTTTCATTATTTAATATTTGTGCTGCTATACCGCTGTTTTGAATAGCCGTGTTGACACCAGGTGCGATCGCCTCTCTCACCTCTAACTTTGTCTCCTCAATTTTCCGGTTCAGCGACTCAATCATTAACGGCATTAACCTTGCCATTATATCTTCCGGCTGAGTTTTTTGCTGTCGTTGAAGATTATTTAGTCTACTTTCTACGTCGCTCAATTTGCCTTGAACTTCTCTTTGAAGAATTGCTGATTCTATCAAAGGTTGGATCGTCGCTGCTACTTGTAATTTTGATTCATCGATTTTCTGATTCAGCAAATCAGTTATTGCCGGCATTAGCATCGCCATTATCTCTTCAGGCTTCTGAGTTGGCGACTGTTGCGTAGCCAGTCGGCGTTCGATGATGCTCAATACTTTTTCTTCTATTTCTACCCAAGCTATTCTTACCTGTACTGAGGGGGCAACAGCTTCTACCACCTCTAATTTTAATTCACTAATTTTGCGGTTCAGTAAATCGCTAACTACTGGTACTAGCTGCTTGATTAAATCTTCCGGTTGCTGCTGGTAACGCTGCTGAATATTCGCAATTCTATCTTCAATTCTTACTACCTGTTCTTCAAGTCCGTTTTGATTGTGAATTACTTGATTGACTCTCGGTGCGATCGCCGAAGCTACCTCTAACTTAGACTCCTCTACCTTACGGTTGAGCATATCGCCCACCACTGGCATCAGCCGTTTGATTAAGTGCTCTGTATTCGGCAGCGGCTGCTGGTTAAAGTTAGCAATTTGATTTTCCCAATCTGCTAATTTAGCCTCCAACTCGATCCGATTAATTTTATTATTGCTGGCGAGGTCGATCGCCTTTTTTAATTCAGACTTCAACTCCTCTAATTCTTCTCTCACTAACTCAGGAATTAACGGTTTCAGTAAAACCATCAACTCTTGGGGTTCAGACATCAAATTCTCAAAATTTTCTAACCTTTGTTCCACGCTCAAAACATTACTGTAAAATTCCGGTAAATCCCTTTCAAACAGCAGTTCTTGCAACCGCTTAAACTCCTCTACTGCTTGTTCTAATTCTTCCTCAGACGGCCGATTTTTTTTAGATACCTTTCCGGCTATCGATAAATCGGGTTCCTCATTCTTGTTTTCTCGTCTTTGAGAGGGGATCTCTTCATCATTAGTTAATACTTCCGGTACAATACTCGGTGATTCGATCCGAAAAGACAATTGTTTGCGCCGATTTTCCTCATCCTCCAACCGCTGCACGGACTTTTCCGAAAGCGGTAACTTCAGCTCGCTTGGTTCTTTTTTTGATTTTTTTAATAACTGAAATTCAGTCAGTATGGTTAGCAATTCCTGAAGTTGCTCTCCAGCTTTAGAACTTGCCAGAGTTGCATCAGAAACCTCTTTTTCTGACTGATATATTTTGCCTGAATTATCATTAGATTCTGCCATACTGCGCTACCAATAGTTGATTTTAATCTACCGAAGGAAATTACCAGCTTGCTTGCCGCCTCACCCCAGCGAAAATCAATAGGAATGACACAATTTTTCCAAGCGTCAAGCGTACTAAAGCTATCGCCCTATTTTAACTGCTGTTCTGCGACTAGCCAACTGGGCCGCTAACTGCAATGCTGCCTTCATGCTGGAGGCATCCGCAACCCCTTGACCTACAATATCAAAAGCTGTGCCGTGATCCGGAGAGGTGCGGACAAAAGGCAAGCCAATTGTAGTGTTGACTGCTTTATCGAAAGCCATCAATTTTACTGGAATCAACCCCTGGTCGTGGTACATTGCCAAGTAACCGTCGTGAGCTTCTGTGGCTAAACCGTACCAAACTTTAGCCGGTTTTACCCACAGGGTATCTGGGGGGACTGGCCCGTCTAACTGCACTTGAGGAAAGCGATCGCGCTGCGTTTCCAACCAAGGTATCATCCAGTCTTGCTCTTCATTTCCCAGTTTGCCATTTTCGCCGCTGTGAGGATTTAAGCCAGAAATCGCAATTTTCGGTCTTTCCAGCCCAAAATCTTCCCGCAAACAGTCTATCAGTAATTCTAGTTTTTCACTCAGTAATTCTGGACTCAAAGCATCGGGGACTTGACGCAGAGAAATATGTGTGGTAGCCAGTAAAGTTACCAGCGTCCAGCCACTGTGTGGAGATGTGGCGGCAAACAGCATTCCGAATCGCTGCGATTTTGCTCTTTCTGCGAGGAGTTCTGTTTGTCCGGGATAATTGTAACCGGCAGCCTGCCAGCAAGTTTTGGAAATCGGGCCTGTCACGATGGCGGAGAATTCGCCGGCGATGGTACGGGCGATCGCGCTTTCCATGTAAGCAAAGCTAGCCGCCCCGCTAGCTGCATTCCCGACACCTGGGACAATTTCGCCCCACTTGCTGTCTGGTTCGATATCAATAATATTTAATGTTTCGGGATTTGCCGCTTGTACTGCAGGATTGCTCGATCGCAACTTATCGTAAGTTTGCTGCAAAACTATCCTAGAACCTATAACCGTTACGTTCAAACCAGCAGCCGGATCTGCCAATGCCTTGAGAATCACTTCCGGGCCAATTCCCGCCGGATCTCCCAGAGTTACAGCTAGTTTTGATTCCCGATCAAGACTCAAGGCAGTTTTCTCCAACAAAATACAGGAATTTCGGCACTGAAATTTTAGCATTCATGTACCTGGTTGCCCCAAATTATATTATCTTTATTTAATGCGATCGCCCAATTAGACATATAAAACCATGAATCCTGAAATTTTCAATGCAGCCTTTTTGTCCTTTTCCCTAATTTTCGTGGGTATAGGTGGAGGCTTCCTCTTGCTCAAATTGCAAGGCGGCGAAGAATAAGTTTTTTTCAACCAATCCTTCAGAAGCCTTCAAAATTCTGCCTTCTAGAGTCTACTTGCTGCCGAAAGTCAGCCTTGTGCAGAATATCTCAAGCCTAAAATGAGAAAATTTCAGGTTTTTGTTAAGTTTTTATAACAAACTTAACCAAAACCTGATACCATCTTATAGAAAGTTTAAGATTCATAATTAATCCCTAGATGACTTTATTGATTTTAGGTGCCACCGGCACTCTCGGCCGCCAAATAGCCCGCCGCGCCCTAGACGAGGGCTACCAGGTGCGCTGTTTAGTCAGAAGTTACAGAAAAGCTGCATTTTTGAAAGAATGGGGCGCTGAACTCGTACCGGGGAACCTTTGCCAGCCAGACAGTCTGCCTCCGGCCCTAGAAGGCGTCAGTGCTATTATCGATGCAGCAACAGCCAGTGCAGCCGATTCTGTCAGCATCAAAAGAGTAGACTGGGACGGAAAAGTATCGCTGATCCAAGCAGCAGCAGCAGCAGGCATCAAGCGTTACATATTCTTTTCCTTTCTAGACGCGGAGAAATATCCCCAAGTCCCCTTGTTGGAAATCAAGCGTTGTACCGAACTGTTCTTAGCAGAATCCGGTCTAGACTACACAATCTTGAGACCTTGCGGCTTTTTGCAAGGACTGCTGAGCCTGTATGCAATGCCGATTTTGGACAATCAGGCAGTCTGGCTGCCCAATAAGCCATCTGCCCTTGCCTACATGAACACTCAGGACGTTGCTAAATTTGCCGTCCGGGCCCTTTCCGTTCCCGAAACCGAGAAAAAAAGCTTTCCGGTGGTGGGAAATCGCGCTTGGGATGCAGAAGAAATTGTGCGGTTGTGCGAACGGCTGTCAGGGAAGCAAGCCAAAATTACGCGCACCCCAGACGCCTTGTTGAAGGCTACTCGTCAATTTGCTAAGTTCTTTCAGTGGAGTTGGAACGTAGCTGACAGATTGGCTTTTTCAGAAGTTTTGGCAGCCGGAAAACCCTTGAAAGCTCCGATGGATGACGTTTACAGTGTCTTCGGAATCGACCCCAAAGAAACTACTACTTTGGAGTCTTATCTCGAAGAATACTTTAATCTGATTATGAAGAAGCTCAAGGAAATAGAGTACGAGCAGCTTAAAACTAAAAAACGGAGTAAACAAAAAATGCCCTTTACATTTTAAAGTGCCGAAAGCAGGAATTATATACAACGATGTTAAACCTGTGGCTTGTCGCATCGCCGCAGAGTTGGAAGACAAGCTGACTGCCCGCGGCTGGGAGGTTTGCTCGGTTTCTGGTTCGGGAGGAATTCTGGGGTATTCTAGCCCCGATCGCCCCCTGTGCCATACTCAGATCGACCAACTCGTCCCCCCCGGTTTTGACAGCGACATGGAGTTTGCAGTGGTTTTGGGCGGCGACGGTACGGTGCTGTCGGCATTTCGCCAAGTCGCTCCGATTGGAGTGCCACTGCTGACTGTCAATACCGGTCACATGGGCTTTTTAACAGAAACTTACCTGAACTTGCTGCCGCAAGCTTTGGAAAAGGTAATCGCCGGAGAATATGAAATAGAAGAAAGATCAATGCTGGCGGTACGGCTGTTTCGAGAAAACGACTGCCTCTGGGAAGCCCTTTGTCTCAATGAAATGGTGCTGCACCGGGAACCGCTGACTTGTATGTGTCATTTTGAAGTGGCGATCGGCCAGCACGCCTCTATTGACATTGCCGCAGATGGAGTCATCATCGCGACTCCGACAGGATCGACAGCTTACGCCCTTTCTGCCGGTGGCCCTGTGATCATTCCGGGAGTGCCGGTGCTGCAGTTGCTGCCTATTTGCCCGCATTCAATGGCTTCGCGGGCTTTGGTGTTTTCCAACACCGAGCCGGTCAAGATTTTGCCGGCGAGTCCAAACCGCCTGGTAATGGTGGTAGACGGTAACGGGGGATGTTATGTTTTGCCGGAGGATTGGGTGCAAGTCGAGCGAGCTCCCTACCAAGCCCGCTTTATTCGCGTGCAATCTTTTGAGTTTTTCCACATTTTGCGGGAAAAATTGGGCTGGGGTTTGCCTCACATTGCTAAACCGAGTTCGGTTGAGTTGCCTTGATAGTTGTTGGTAATAAGCGGAGTGTAGCGGAGTGCTAAAGTCCCGTCCTTTTGGGGCGGCTTTTTCTTCGCGTTCAGGTTTCTAAGTTTTTGTGCAGGATAAGGCTCGATCGGAATCTCGTAAGGAATCCTTAATTCTCGATCGAGATTCCGAACCATCTCCAAGGTGAGGCAGCGTTTAGAAGATAACGGTATAGTTGGAGTGTCTTCATTTCTATTCACTCTGCTTAGGACGGATTTCAAATTCTGAACGTGCCCGGAAGAAACAGACCTCAAACTCGAAGAAGAAATTAGCTTGCCCCAAAATCAAAGGTAAATTGGTTGCTTGTGTCCAGGCAAATGCCAGGTTAATGATTTTGTAGGGAAATCTCTGAGCGTCAATCATTCTGTTCTTGTTGTTTTGTCGTCAGAAGATTCATTAAAACATTGGCAGCTTCAGAGCAATTGTAAGGCGACCAGACCGGATACTCTTGATCGGCAACAAAAAAGTTTATTGCATCCTCTGCTTTGACCAGTTCTGTTGCCAGAAACTGCATCAGCCGAAGCTTGTCAATTTTTGAAAGTTCCTGGATCTGTGACATTAGTTCAGCCAATGGCATTTGAGAATCTCCTCGTTCGAGGTTTGGCCAAAAGATTGGATCTACTAGCTTGTTGCATGGTGCGCGATCGAAGCGTGTCTATTTATTCTACCAAGTTTCTGTAGGTCAAGCTCTCGATCGAGCTTCCGAATCATCTCCAAGGTCAGGCAGCGTTTACGAGATAACGATTGAGTTCAACGGCGGTCAGTAACCTTGGCATCCCTACCGATTATCTTTATTCCGCCGTTGCAACGATTTGTTAGATAACTACCACTTCACATATTGTGCTGTCAGCTTTTTGAAATCACTATTCAATACGCAGCGACCATTCTTCTCTATTTGAGTTATCAAATAGTCAAAACATTCAGCTAATCTTGCATTAACTACGCTTTGCTTTATCATTTCTAGGGCTAATCGAGCTTGTTTTCTACATTCGCTGTTTTCTAATTTCCGTTGTATCTCATAATGAGTGAGTGTGCTTATAGCAATGGGTGAATATTTGTCACCTAAAAGAGAAAGCAAATTGTCATAGTATACTTTTCCTCTGGGTGATACACCATTGCAGTAACTAACTCCTCGACCAATCCGACACATCAAAACTACTTTCACTAATTTTCCTGCATAGTTTGGAAGAATATCTGATTGCCCAGCGATATATGAGGCGACAGAGTCAGCGACAGGAGCTTCATGATGAAAATTATCCCAACCATTATGTTTAGCTAGAAGCTGCTCCAATAAATCGTCAACAATTCCTGCTCTTTCGCTTGGGGAACGATATGGATTTCCCCCTACAACCTGGAGAAACTGCTCACCCAATTCATATTTATCTTTATGAAGATTAGTATTATATCCCTCAAGAGTAAGCCCTAACTTATATTTGGGTTCATCTAAACAATTTGTCCAAATAGAGGGGGCTATTAAAGAAATATTTTTCCTTACCTGAACATCCGTCTCTATAGATACAAATATCCCAAAAACAGTTCTAAGTATATTTCCGCATAGATGGCTAGGTAGTTCGGATATGTTTAGCTCAATTGTTTTTTGAGTTGCATTATTTATAGGTGTATTATAAGTTCTTAAGTTTTTAATAAATGCTTGTACCTGAAGTGCTGCTTCAGTTGGTCTATCTCTTAGGACATCTTGAATCGATGTTTGTAACCATCCAAGCAGTTCAAAAGCGTTAATTGTATAGTTAGTCGGATGAGAAATTCCTATGTCATTTCTCATCTCAAGAATATGTTTTAACTTTTTGTACGTTGTGTCAGAAATAAGCTCAAGCTTTCTACAGGTGTCTAGTAAAACTGAATCTTTAAGAGAAGCGAGATCTTCTTCTTTTTCGTAAAAATCTCGGCTTTTACCCCCTACTGCGGCATCAAAGAAAATATCAATTCCGTATGCAATAGCTTTCTTTCTTAAATCCAGAGTAACTTCATTCCATACTGCGTTGAGTGCGTAGTCAAACAACCCAAATCCTGCGCCAACTACAAACTTAGATAAGTAACGTGCGTCTCTTTTAATGTCATCAGGAAGTGACTGAATGTAAGTAGGTAAATTTTGACCAATAATTGCTCGTTCTGGCTGATCCGCAATGATGTTATCTGAGGGAAGCCCCATTTGTTTTAGAAAAGCCACAACCATTTGTGCTTGTGGGTCAATTAGTTCTGCATAGCTAACCTTTTCAATTTCGTCCATAGTACCTTTTTGCTATCTAGCTTATAATTGTATCGCAGTTGCGGTAGAATACTGGATATAGTCAATAATACCGCAGCTCAAGGATGTATGTCAACCCCTTCTTACTCCCCATCACAATCTCCTTTCCTAGATCGAATTCGCCGCACGATTTGACTCAATCACTGAAGCCGCCGCACTGAAAAAACCTATCTATATTAGATTTTAGATTAGAGAGCATTTAGAGTCGATCGCACACCCTCGGCGATCGGTGCATTATGATAAAGCAAGCAGCGATAAAGTCTCATCTTCATAAAATAACTCGATAGCGTTAAAATCCCGACGCAGCAAATTTTCAATTTGCAATGTCGAACAGTTTCCAAGGCAAAGCCAAATAACTTTCGGTGGGTTCCCAAATACTAAGCTTAGGTCGTGCATATCCGCGTCTTTCGAGACAATCATCAAATTATTGTCTTTTGCATAATCCCAAACAATTGGGTCGATCGTTGCTTTCATTCCCACATCTCGAACGTGAAGCGAATTTGGGAAAATATCGCTCAAACGATTCGGCAACTTGGGCGACAAATTTTCATCAAAAAGTAATTTCATGCGGATAAGGTCGCGGTCATAAACCGACGCTCGCGGTCAGCAGCATAAGCAATGCAGGCTTTTAAATCTTCTCGCGTCAAGTCGGGAAAATCGTCAAGAATTTCTGCTTCGGTCATCTCGGAAGCCAGGTACTCAAGCACTTCATAAACCGTAATTCGCAAGCCGCGTACACAAGGCTTACCACCGCGTTTATTTGCTTCGATCGTGATGTGGTTTCGGTAGTTCATAGTTGGAATTTTTGAGAATCTCCTCGTTTGAGGTTGGGCGAAAAGATTAGATATACTAGCTTGTTACATGGGTGCGCGATCGAATAATTGTATTGCAGTTGCGGTACAATACTGGATATAATCGAGTAATACCGCAGCTCGATAGTGTATGTCAACCCCTTCTTAATTATATTTTAGATGAGAGTCGATCGCACACCCTCGGCGATCGCAAAAATCGAGACATTCATCAGAACTTTTTCACGCACGAATAACTGTAACCGTTCGCCCCATTGGTGTCAGATGAATTTCAGTATTCAGTCGTTCTTCTAATTCGAGCGCATTCTCGCGTCGATCGAATATCACCAACCACCCTTCATCTTGTCCCAATCGAGCCAAATATCCATCTAACTGTTCCAACCCTTTACTCAACGGATCGACTTTCCGAGTTCGCCAAACCTTCAATTCAATTCCCAACGTTACCTCACCATAACGCAAACATAAATCCATTCTGTCGCGTCCAATAGCATATTCCCTCTCCAACGTTCCCCCACCATTAATCACCCGATGCAGAAATGCCATTAACACCAAATGCGGGGCAATTTCCGGGTAAGACGCACTTTTGAGTAACGGTTCGCCATGCTGTAGCCAAAATTCCAGAAAAGTTTTGAGTAACGCTTGCGTGTCTAATGTCCCCTGGGGCGTTAACCAACTCGGTGCAATTTGGGGCAGAGAAGCCATTGGCGTTACGGTGAGCACGCGCGGCAAAACTTCCCGATAAATTGGGTTAGCGATCGTCAATCCACCCTGAACATCCATCTTACACAAACCCAAATCGATTAAAAACTGAATATCATCATTGGGGATATTGCCCAGTTCCAAACCCGCCAACATCGGCTCGATAATGGCTTTGACTCTGTTTTCTCGCAGGCGTTCTGCCAAACTATCTAAATGCGTATCTTGTCGTTTTATGAGGATTTCTTTGGCTTCTAAAATATGGTCTGGTGTAATAGCAAGCGATTCATCTGTTACTAATTCTTCTACAATTTCCTTAGCTAAAGCATTCACTAACCAAGGTTGTCCCTGAGTCAGTTCAAAAGCTAAGGCTACGGCTTCAGGTGTAAAAACTTGTCCGGTATCTTGGGTATGTTGCGCGTAGAGTTCGGCGACTTCTGAGGCATTAAAATCTCTGAGAGTAATCGATCGCACTTTAATATTAAACGGACTCGATGTATGGAGTCGATCGCTTCCCCCAGCAGCCACTTTGTAATCGCGAACATCCCGCAAACCAATTAAACCCACCGATTGCGGAAACGCTTTCGGGCGATTGGGATAACCATCGCGCAGTTGTCGCAGGATAGAAATCAAAGCTTGGTCTTGTAGTGCGTCAATTTCGTCGATGAAAACCACCAAAGGACGAGGAGAAGATTGTGCCCACAGGCTGAGTACATCGCCGATTTGCTGTCCCGGTTCCGACGAGGGCCAAGCAGACGGCTGCAATTCAGGGGGAAGTCGAATCGAAATCGCCCGTCGCCAAGCACCCAAAATAGCATCCTCTGCACCCGCGATGTCTTGACTGAAGGGTGCGCCCACTTCAACTGACAGCATCACGGCGGTGTATTGTCCGCTTTCGGTGAGTTGTTTGGCTAACGCCAGCATGGCGGTGGTTTTTCCCACTTGTCGGGGTGCGTGGATGACGAAATAGTTCTGCTGAGCAATCAGTCGTTCCAGGCTAGGAATGCGACGGGTAGCAGGAAGTACGTAGTGGATATCCTCGCGGCAGGGGCCAGCGGTATTGAACCAACGCGGCATAGGTCAACTGGGGCGAATGGGCTGCTCTCAGTTTACTGTAGTGTTGTTGGAATGGCGTTCTAGTTGTTAAGCGAGGGTTTGTACCGACTCTCCCCACCCGATGAAACTCTCTCTGAGTGAAAGTCGTGCTCGATTCTTGATTCAAAGGACCTCTTGCAAAAATAATTAGGACGGGCAAGATGCCCATCCCACAAGATTTATTTTTTCTTGTGGGATGGGCATCTTGCCCGTCCCATCAATTGATGAAAAGGATTTTTTGCAAGAGGTCTAAAGGACTGAAGAACCCCAACTGCCAACTGCCAAAGTTTCACTCTTCCACGCGATAGCCCAATTCGGCTAAACGAGTGCGAGACTGCCGCCACTTCGGCTGCACCTTGACAAATAACTCCAAATATACTTTGCCTTCAATTAACTTTTGAATCTGTTCCCGGGCCGCACTGCCGATCGACTTGAGCATACTGCCACTTTTACCAATTAAAATACCTTTTTGGGAATCCCGTTCGACGTGAATTGTCGCCAGAATGCGGGTAATTTTTGCTTCTTCTTGAACAATGTCGATCGCAATTGCTACGGAATGCGGTACTTCTTCCCGCGTCAGTAGCAAAATCTGTTCCCGAATTAATTCGCCCATAATAAAGCGTTCCGGCTGGTCAGTCACCAAATCGGGCGGATAATAATAAGGCCCAACCTCCAAATGTTCGATTAACAATTGTTGCAGCGGCTCGACACCCTCGCCCGTGAGAGCGGAAAATTTCACTACAGGCCACTCAGGATTGACAATTTGCTCGTAAGTTCGATCGATCAACACGGAATCCTCCGGTTGTTCGTCCAACTTATTCATCCCAAAAATCACCGGAACTTTGCAATTGCTGAGAATTTCGACAATATATCGATCGCCCCCTCCCGATTCCACCGAACCATCCACCACAAATAGCACGACATCCACCGACTGAATCGCTGTGCGGGCATTCTGCACCAAAACCTTGCCCAATTCGTGATGTGGCTTGTGAATTCCGGGAGTATCTACAAAAATAATTTGTGCTTCCGGTGTCGTTAGGATGCCTCGCAGCCTGTTACGCGTCGTCTGAGACACCGGCGAAGTAATCGCAATTTTCTGCCCCACCAACTGATTCATCAGCGTTGATTTTCCGACATTCGGGCGTCCGACAATACCCACAAAGCCAGATTTGTAACCCGCCGGAGCCGCGGGAACACCCATAATGCCCGATACGTCGATAAATTTACTATCTTCCACTAAAATCACCTATTTTCAAGCCCCTTCTCTGTCTATTGTCGCCTGAAAATACTCAAACGCCCATCGATGCACTGTAGCATCTTTCTCGCCCTGGTATAGCGCGCCACACTCAAACCTCGATCGAGCCACAAACCAGTGTTAAAACAGGATACGCGATCGGCAAAACTTGATATCTGAGACAAAATTTGATAAAGTTCCAATGACATCGCTCAAAAATGAATCATTCTGGTAAAACCGACTCCCCAATGCTGTAACAACTTCAGATGTGTAAATATCTAACTCAACTGAAACTTTTCTACAGTTTGTCAGGCAAACCATTTTTAACATTTTTGAAGATGTTTGGTAATAAATTAGGTAATACCAATTTTTTATGAGGTTGCATAGAATCCGATCCCCCCTAAAGAGGGCGGGCACTCTTAGCACCGCCCCTACAAGGGGGGGACAAGATTCTTCTCAAAGTCAACCCCTACTCCCCAACAATCAGGGGGAGTAGGGGGTATGCGAGGGGGAGCGAGATATGTGCAACTTCACATTAAATTAGTATAAGTTGAAATCCAACTCAAAAGCTCAATATCATCAGGCGCTTTTTTCATACAAGCAACTGTTTTTAGAGCATACCTAAATTAGTGCTAATCGTCATAAAGTTGAGGAGATGAATCAGATGAAATCGAAATTATTTTGGAGTGTCTGCACCGTTTTGGTAGCAAGCTTGCCTGTTCCCGCCTTGGCTCAAACCAGCCCTCCCACCAGCCCTCAAGCAGGTATTGACTACAAGGGTGGCTCGAAGAAATACCAGTTAGTACCGGGCAGAATCCAGGACAGAACCTTGCCCAGAGCCTTTGATTTTCCAATTATTACCAATGTTGGTACTGACACTAGCATCACCTCGGATTTCCTAATTACCGATCAGTTTCGCGCCCCAGCGGGTCGTACAGAATACACCGGAGCTCTCACCGCCTGGGCAGCATCAATCAGAGAATGTCTGGCCAAACAACCACTCTTGATTCGAGCCAGCACCAAGAACCCGATTCAGATTAATGGTAGAGTAGGCACGATTGTCAGAAACGCAAATAACCGTGCAGTTTGCAAATAAGCCAGCAATATCACAGGGGCTAAATTGACCGTAATTGCTGTAAGGGCGGGTTCACAAATATCTCCCATGCAAGCATCGATACAGTAAACCCGTCACCGCAGCAATATTGGGGTCAATCGAGGCCAGTTGATATAACTTCCGCTATCTAAAGATAAAAACTAGAGAGTGTTTTTGAACAAAAAGAGCAATAGAAAACCTATTGCTCTTTTTGTTGGCGAAATTTCTATTAATATCTATTAGGACTTATATCATGTCTGGTCAATTAACCATGATTCCTGTAGGGGTTCCCCTCGCCAAGATATTGAATAGAAACGGGAAAATCTGTAAACCCGCCCCGGCCTTTAATCGCAGTCAATCTATGGGACATGATATTATATGATATCGGCTGAAACGACATCATATAAGAGGTTTGTAGTGAGGAATGCAAGTCCTTATCAAGGTTTAAGGACTTGCATTCCTCACTACAAACGACATTATTACGCAGAAACCAGCTTGTTTCCCAAAAATCCCGTGGAACCGGAGGGATATGGATTTTAACACCTGGTTTATGAAACTTTGTCTGCGTAATTCACGATTTAGGAGCGCAAAATTCATGTGTACTCAGTAAAATTTCGCCATAATCAGGAATCCAAGCTAGCCACTGTTCTTCCGAAGATTCACACAACAGCCACGCTTCGTCAAAGCTGAATGCGGTTGGCGGGTTGAACAATTTAACCCACATAGAAGGAGTCAATTTTGGTGCAGGTACGGCGCAGCCAAATTTTTCCCAGTCGCGGACATTGGCGAAGCTTCCGGGCGTTGGTTGGGATTGCCAAGTACGAATATCTGTTTGCAGTTTCATCACAACTCCTTTTGGGCTAAGACTCTGAACCAGGTCGGGGTTGCAACAACCCAGAGCGACGGCGCAGATAAACTTTGATTATGTAGTCTATGTTACGGAATTATCTAGGCGAATGTGTAAGGTTGTAGCAAAAATTTACAATCGAGAGGAAAAAACGGGCTCAAAGCTGAAAACGTCGATCGGCTATTGTTGCGCTCGGCAACGATCGCCTACCATAGCAAACAACATCTGATTTATTCCAAAAATTCCCACATGAACCAAACTGCAAAATCCCAGTGGAAGACTCTAGACCGCTTTGTAGAGATCAACTCTCATTGGGTAAAACTAATCGCCGAACATCTCGAAACAACCGAAGGAAAAACAGTAGAATATTGGCGAGTAGAAAGAGCAGATTCAGTTGTAATCTTGACAATTCAAGCTGACAAATTGCTGTTTCCCACACCGATGTATCGCCCCGGCGTGGCAGAATCAACCCTGGATTTTCCCGGAGGTCGCGTACCAGCCGAATCCACGCCAGCAGCAGCCGTTCCAGCTATAATCAAGAAAGAACTAGGGGTGACAGAAAGTGCGATCGCCCGCCTCGAACCGATTAACACCATTGGCTGGGCAGTAAACAGTTCCTTTTCCAATCAAAAACTCTACGGTTTTGTGGCCGAGTTGCACCCGACAGCAACAGTAAACCCCGAATTTATCGGTGCTGAATATCCTGTCACCCCAGACGGAATTCGCGACTTGCTCAAAAAATTAACTTGCCTCCAATGTCGAGCCTTACTGCTAGAATGGAAAAATCAAGTCGATTTTAGATTTTAGATTTTAGATTTTAGATTTTAGATTAGGAATTGTTTTCCGAGGGTCGCCGATTTTAAGTTGCTGAAAACCCAAATCACCAAAAATAATCATGCCTCTCAATAATGAAGTTGCTGTCGAATGCCTCGACGTTACATATCGGCTCAACCGCAGGCATTTAGTAGACAAACTTAATTTCAAAGTGCTGCAAGGAGAAGTTTTAGTATTGCTGGGACGCAGCGGTAGTGGCAAAACTACTACCATGAAATTGATTAACAATTTACTAACGCCAAGCAGCGGCGAAGTTCTTGTCATGGGAAAACCGACAACTCAGTGGAACCCAATTCAACTGCGCCGAAAAATTGGCTATGTGATTCAAGAAATCGGTTTGTTTCCCCATTTTACCGTGGAGCAAAACGTCGGTTTAGTCCCCAAATTAGAAGGTTGGGAGGGCGATCGTATTCAATCTCGCGTCCGACAACTGTTAGAATTAGTCAACCTCGACCCCCAGCACTTCGCCAAACGCTATCCGCATCAGTTATCCGGCGGACAGCGGCAGCGGGTAGGCGTCGCTAGAGCACTGGCGGCTGACCCTCCGATATTGTTAATGGACGAACCGTTTGGTGCTTTAGACCCCATTACTCGTCTGGAATTGCAGCGAGAATTCGGTCAATTGCAGCAGCAACTTGGCAAAACTGTGATTTTTGTGACTCACGGCATTCAAGAAGCTTTTTTGTTAGCTTCTAGAATTGGTTTGATGCAAGATGGACGGTTGGTTGAATTGGCAACACCTGATGATTTTCTCAAATCTCAGCATCCAGAAGCGGGGGCATTTCTTGAATGTTTGCAATTACCCATGATGGGGTAATAATATAATGTGCGATCGCATCCTTCGTTTATGAGTATGGGCGGGGCGGGTTTTTGAAGCTGATGGTTGGGAATTAAAGATATTGGTGAACCCGCCCCTACGATATTTTTAATTATACCACAATTGCCAATTACCAAATGATAGAATTTTTAAATCGCTATGGTGCTGAGATTATTCAGCGCGCGATCGAACACTTATATTTAGTAACTGTTGCAATTTTTATCGCTATTCTTGTAGGAATTCCCCTCGGAATTTTAGTCACCAGAAAACCCAAATTGAAAAAGCCGATTTTGGGATTTGCTAATATTATGCAAACAATTCCTAGTTTAGCTTTGTTTGGCTTGCTAATCCCGGTGCCAGTAGTGGGTGGAATAGGCGATCGCACGGCAATTATCGCCCTCACTCTGTATTCTTTACTGCCTATTATCCGCAATACTTATACTGGTATTGTCGGTGTCGATCCAGCGATTACGGAAGCCGGGAGAGGCATGGGGATGACTGATATGCAACTGTTATGGCAAGTGGAAATTCCTCTGGCCCTGGGCGTGATTCTGGCGGGCGTGCGAGTGGCCACAGTAATTGCGATCGGACTCGCTACCATCGCCGCTGCAATTGGCGCCGGCGGCTTGGGGGTGTTTATTTTTCGCGGCGTTGCTACCGTCAACAATCAGTTACTTTTGGCTGGGGCAATTCCGGCGGCTTTAATGGCCTTAGCTGCGGATTTTGGGCTGGGTTTGGTAGAAGCGCGCCTCTCGAAAAGTACATTAAAAACTATTAATGAGGAGTAAAATCCTGACTACCTTCCGTCAGGGTTGTCACTCTCTGCGAACCAGAAGCATTCGCTGGATTCGCTATCAGATTGCGGATTTCATTTGACCGTTCAATGTACTCGCGATCGCTCAAAACAGCTTGGCTTCCCTCCAGCGAAATAGCATCTGCCAAATCGATCCAAGAACGGCAACCGCCGTATTCAGGAATGTAGGGAATTTCGCGGATTTCTGCAAGGCGATAAGTCCGCAGCAATAAAATATAAATTGGCTGAGTTTGTTTCCATTTCAGGCGATCGCTGACAAAATTTTCATTCCAAATATGGTACGGAAATAGCGCCGTAATTGCCGGTTCCCAAGCTACCAAAAAAACATCAGTAATCTCCGCCCAACTGCCAATTATAATAAGTTCTGGATGCCAACCAGATTCAACTGTCTTGACTTGATGTGCAAACTCCGGCTTTAATAAATCCGGCTGTTGGTGTTCAAAAGTTGGATACAGCAAAACCTGTTTGTCAGTGACATTGAACTGTCCTGCTTGCTCGCGAATTCCCCCCTTCCGCAACAGCACAATCGTTTGACCTTGTTCCAAAGCATTAACTGCTACATTCCATTCTTTCAGCGCCCTAGTAGTTGATTTCATAGGAATTGAGTTGGGTTTTAACAATAGTAACAAAAATGGGTACTTTCAAGCAAGTACAGCCATTTCTTCCTGTTAAAATTGGCGTAGTCCTGACTATGCAGGACTACCCTATTATTGCTAAATTCTCACTGCAAAAGATGCTGCTAATTCCCGTTCTGGTTCCATACCAACTGTAGGCGGCATGGAACGATTTGCTACTTGCTCGATCAGTTGTAGATGTTGCGGCAGCATTTTAGCTAAACTGTAGCGTTCGAGGGCGGTTTGACGGGCTTTGATGCGAATTTCTGCCATGCGGGTAGGATGGTCTAAAACTTCATCAATGCGATCGGCTACTTGTTTCGGTGAGAAGTAATCGACTAGCAAACCGTTCTCTCCGTCGCGGATAACTTCTCTGACTGGCCCTGTGTCGGAACCGATTACTAAACATCCGGTGGATAGAGATTCAATCATCGACCAAGATAGCACAAAAGGTCTGGTCAAATAAACGTGTACGTCGGATGCTTGAATTACTTTTAGATACAGTCCATAAGGTAGGGGCCCGACAAAGTGAACTCGCGATAAATCTAGGGGGACTTTTTTGAGCATATAGTCTTTGTAAGACTCGCCGTTGGGTAAAGAACGACCGTAACAAACTCTTTCTGAACCAACGATGACGACGTGACAGTTGGGGCGGCGTTCTTGTACATAGGCGATCGACTCAATGAATTCGGGAAAACCCCGGTAAGGTTCCATTCCCCGCGATACGTAGGTGACAATTTCATCAACGCCAGACAAGTCTAAGTTAGGCAAAACCAGTTTAGCACCGGGGTCTGGTTTGAAGTAATCGGTATCTACGCCGTCGTGGAGTGTGGATAATTTTTGTTGTAATTCTGGCGGGAATTGCGATCGCTGCCAATAAGTGGGCGACAAACCCCAATCGCAAGAGTATAAATCGATCAAAATCGGCGCATTTTTGATTCTAATTCTGGCCATATCGTCAACTGTTAAAGGTTCCGCTGGATCGAAATCTGCGTCGGAACCAATAGCATGATAAAACCACTCGAAATAGCACAAAAGCGGCGTATTTGGAAAAGCTTCTTTGACGAACAATGTCGGCCCCCAACCGGAATGTCCGCAGATAATATCAGGTACGAAACCGTCTGCTTTGAGTTGTTCTGCCATTCTAAATACGGCTTGTCCGTAGATGACGGCACTTTCTAAAGGGCGGACGTATTGGTGAGTCTGCGCGTGGGGTTCCCGGCTGGGGGTAAATGCTGCTTTGCGAACGCCGGGAATGTTCCACTCTGGGCGCTCGTTTTTAGTACCGAAAACAATTTGATTTTTGGGATCTGCGCCTAAAGCCGTGATAATGTGGCGGTATTGGGCGGGGAAGTTGGGATGGAGAAATAATGCTTTCATTGTCTGTTGACTGTTGTCTGTTGACTGTTGACTGTTGACTGTTGTCTGTTGACTGTTGACTGTTTTCTGTTGACTGTTGACTGTTGTCTATTGTCTGTTGTTAGTTGGAATAAAATATTTTGATTCGGCTAAAAAGCTTTGGTTTTATTCATTGGGGGTTGGTGCTTTGCAGATCCAGACACAATCTCGCGGTACTGAAGATGTATTTTTCAGGATAATTTCATAGTTTAAATGATGGAGAAATTTTTCCATAATTGTATCAGTCATAACTGAAAATGCAGTGCCGTCTCTCCGTCCCAGCAGGTTTTTGTCCCACTCGCAGGCGAATTTTTGCCACCCTAATTCGCTGAGAATATTCCCGTGGTGAAAGACGCAAATTCGATCGCCCCGCAGCAGTTTGGGAATTCGAGTCAGGTAATTGAATATATCTACTGGCTCTACGTGTACCATTGTATCGTAACAAAAGCAGACATCGGCTGAACCTGGAGCGATGCCGTCTAATGTTAAACCGTCGAGTTTGACGTAAGAAACGCGATCGTCTCCCAAGCGCGATCGGGCCGCTTTCAGCATTTGACTGGAAATGTCGGCACAAATTAGTCGATCGCAATATTTCAGCAGCAGCGAACCAGTTTTTCCGCCGCCGATACCAATTTCTAAAACCGTATGTTCTTTTTTGATGTACGGTGCAATAAATTGCTGTTCTATCAGCGCTTCGTATTCTGCTAGGGAGTTAGCGGCACCGGCAGCTTTACCTATCCATTCGTCGCCAATATGGGCAAGTTCGGCATTAGTTTTTTGCCACTGTTGGGCGTAACTGTCCCAAGCTTCTTCGTAATCTATTTTAGGCGGTATTATTTCCATTTTTTTTTAGGTCTCAGAATACACAAACAAAAGTCGCTTGATAGTCCTCCCGGCTGCTGCATTAAGATTGTTTCAATCTCCAGCAATAACTTGACGATTGTTTCACTCTTTGGTTCTCCGTCTGAAAGTTGAGCGTGATCTAAAAAAGGGTAAAGTTCGTGAAGCAACCCCCCACCGGCTGGATTCAAGACTTCCACATCAAAGTAGAATTCTAAAAACGGAAGTATCAGCTTTGACCGGACTGCTTCTGAAGGGTCTCTCGCCAATACTTTCTCAATACTTGGACTCGAAAATTTTTCAGTTGTTCCCGACCTTAGCGTGTCATGAAAACATTTGTAAATGCGATTAATCACATCCACTTGAGCTTGATTATATATATTGTAGCAATCTCCTATGTATTCATTGACAATAAAATATCCATCGGGTTTTAAACATTTCTGAACAATTGATAAACATCGTTCTAGTTCTTTGACGTGATGCAGCGAACCAGAGCAAAAAACTAGATCGTATTTTTTATTATCATCAATCGCAAACAAATTAAAGTCATCTTGATAAAAATTAATCTCTACTCGCGCTGCTGCGGCATCTTTTCTAGCAATTTCTAAAGAACTTTCGGAAAAGTCAAAGGCATCAATTTGAGTTGCTAATCCTAATTTAGCCATGAGAATCTCGTGATTCCCCACACCGCAACCAATAGACAAAAGACGATCGAACCGTCGATTTTTGAAATATTTTTTGACTAACCAGGTTAGCCAGTAACCTTGAGTATTACCACCTGACAGCCGATGGTTTATAGCTTTTTCGATAATCGGATTAGACAACCAGTAACCCTGCTTCCCAATTGCGGCTGTTGGGTTAGTCTCCCAGTAATTTTTAGCTGTTAATTCATTGGAGGTGTTCTCTTCCCTGATGCGGAAAATTTGACGCCATACTTTCTTACCATTGAATCTTGAAGGATTACTTTTTAGTAGTAAAATAACCTTCTCTAAAAATTTGACCATAAGCGTGAGTCATTTCTGCAAAACTATTCAAAGACTCTAACACATATTTAGCATTTTCTGCTAACCGCTGGCGCAAAGATTTATCCTCCAATAAACTAATCAAAGCTGCAACTAATTCGTCCGGGCGATCTGGCGTATAAAACAAACCATTAATTCCAGGCCGCACTTGTTCTTTAATCCCAAAAACCGGCGATGTAACAATTGGCAAATCGCAGGCCATAGCCTCCAAAATCACTCTGGGAAAACTTTCGACGCGAGAAGTGCAAACAAAAATATCAGCCGCTTTGTAATATTTTCCCGTCTCCCCAGTTTCCGGGACTACTGTCACCCTTTGCCGCAACTCTGCTGGCAATTCCCCCACCAACTCGGCTAGTTTATTGCTGTAAATACTAGGGCGATCGCCCACAATAAAACACCTGATTTTATTGTGCCATTTGTCAGGCAAAAGTGAAAGTGCCTTAACTAAATCCTGCTGTCCTTTGCGTTCGCATACCGTTCCCAGCAGCAAAATTACCACATCTTCCGCTGCAACACCTAAAGTTTTTCTAGCCAATTCAGAGTTCTCCGAATTTTCCAGTTTGCTCAAATCTAAGCCGTTGTGAATCACCGTAAAATTGTGGTGGCTGTTGAGAGGCAAATACCTGTCCCGCGTGGCATCTGCCACAAAAATCACTTTGTAAGGAAAGCGAAAACACTCTAAAGCTCTCGCCGCAATCTCCGAACCAAACCTGTTAAAATAAGTTTGCCAAGGTTCGCTTTCGTGCACGTTCCATACCACAGGAATTCCGATTAGCCGCGCCGCATCAACTACAAAAAAGTTTTCTAAAGTATTGGCATAAATTGCATCTACTTTTAAACTTGCAATTTCTGTGCTAAAACTGCGGATGGCTTCATCATAAGCATCGCGCTGGTAGATGTGTTCGAGAGGATTGTCGCGCACAATTACTTCAATTCCCTGCTGTTCGTAAGCTTGACGCAGGGGCCCGTCTGTTACGCAAAGTACGATCGGCTCAATCACACCGTCAGCAGTCAATTTCACTGCAATTTCGTACTGATGCAGCGGCGCGCCAGTAAAATCCAGCGAATTGCTGCACATCAAAACTTTGATAGGATGAATCAAATTCTCTGCTTCTGCTACCAACAAACCAGAATCGGAAACTTCCAATGTATAACCTTCTTCCTTCTTCCCTCTTCCTTCTTCCTTCTTCCTTCTCTCTTCTTCCTTCATAAAAACCCGTCGAGGTTGAATATGAAAATACTCATCTTCTAAAGACAAGTGAGGACTGTAAAAACTGTCATTTTTGCCCGCATACTTGCGCCTAAAAGCCGCCACTTCTTGAGGATTGTCCGTAAAACCCCTAGAAGTTCCCTCTTTGTGCAACAACTCTGCATCAGGACAATATACGCACCGATAACCCCGTTCTAACAGTCGGTATCCGTAATCTACATCATTGTAAGCAACAGCAAAATTCTCCTCATCAAAACCGCCCAATTCTAAGAACAATTGACGTGGAGTAATCGTGCAAGCGGCTGTTACCGCAGAGTAATTTCGCGTTACCATCGCTTGAGAAAGATAGCCTCGATTGTCGCTGTTCATCAGCTTAAAAGCATGACCAGCCAAGCCGTGATGCAGCCCGTGAATTACGCCCGCGTGCTGAATTCTGCCGTCGGGATATAGCAGCCTCGCGCCGACTGCACCCACGCCATGGATTTGAGCATATCCCACCATTTGACTCAGCCAGCGGGGGTTAATTACTTCAGTATCGTTGTTCAAAAACAAAACATATTCGCTATCAACTTGTTCGACAGCGCGGTTGTTAATTGCTGCAAAACTAAACTTGCCGCCAGGATTTTTTATCCGCAAAACTTGGCAAGTTAATTCCTTTAAATATTCCAGAGTTTTCGGGTCGTCGCTTTCGTTGTCGATGACGGCAACTTGATAATTTTTGTAGGTTGTGGTTTCTAGAGAATCCAGACAGGCTTTCAGCAATTTTAGCTGATTTTTAGTAGGAATAATTACCGTTACTGATGGGCCGTTATCCGGGAAATCCTGGGCAAATATGCCCAAATTTTCTTTAATAGCCCATGCGTGCTGAGCGACATTACCATTAATTTTGCGGCGGTTTAGTGCGTCTTGAATAGCTTTTTGACCTGCGGAAAAACTGGCTGGTTTTGCTGCCCCAGATATGGCTGTAGAACCGGGTGCGGTGCGCCAGTGATACAGCACTAGCGGCAGGTGCGCGACGTGGCGAGAAATTTCGGTGGCTCTCAAGGCAAAATCGTAATCTTGCGAGCCTTCAAAACCTATCCGTAAACCGCCTATTTCTTCAAAAATGTGTCTTCTGACAGCGCACAAATGACCGAGATACATATAGGAAAGCAGCAGTTCCGGCGACCATTCCGGTTTGAATTGCGGGGCGAATCGGCGACCTTTAGTGTCGATTTTGTCGTCGTCGGAATAGAGAAAATCGGTGGCTGGATGCGAGGCAAAATATAAGGCGACTTCGCCTAATGCGTCGGGAGTGAGTTCGTCGTCGTTGTCTAAAAACAGGATGATGTCGCCTGTTGCGAGGGCGGCGGCGCTGTTAGTTGCTGCGCTGATGTTGCCGTTTTCTGTGCGAAATGTGATGCGGATACGATCGTCCTTTTGAACCCAGTTTTTCAAAGTGTCAGCAACAGTGAAATCGGTACTGCAATCATCGGCAATGCAGAGTTCCCAGTTTGGATAAACTTGATTGATTACGCTGTCGATCGCACTTTCTAAAAAATCTATCTGCGGGTTGTAAACTGGCATTACTACCGAAATTTTTGGCAGGGGTTCCCGGCAGGATTTTAACCGAGAAATCAAATAATCGCGCGCGCGATCGTTCCACTGATTCACCTCCAGCCAAGCGTCATACCTATCAATGGGTTGAGGCACTACAAAACCCGCAGGTGGCAGTAAATCTCCCGGCGCACTAAACTGTTTTTGCTGCCGATAAATCTTCCCCAACTGGCGGAGCACCTTCACAATTTCCCAGGGCAGGGGCAAAATTCTACCAAGACGCTGTTTTCTCTCCCTCGCCCGTTGCTGAATTGCCGCTGTAAACCTTGATAACTCCTCAAATTTATCTGCACTTCGCTGCCAGATATGGTAGCGCCGCACTGTCAATATTTTAGGCGCTTGAAAAAACAAAATTTCCCCTGTTTCTAACTCAGCTTGCAGAGAAACGTGCCATTCCCCTGGCGGCAAATCCACAAGGGCCTCAAAACCGCTTTCCGAACTGTTAATCCAGTCGGGGAACACTTCGCCGACATCTTTTCGCCGCAAACCGTAGGCGCATTCTACAGAAGTATCGCCGCACAACAAGCTTAATTTAGCAATTTTGCGATCGTGGTGGCAGCACCAACCTGCAAACAAAATTTGACCCTGACGCTGTTCCCACACCACCGGTACATCTAACGATGCTTGAATCGTTGAAACTAACAACGGATAAGCTGCCAATAAATGCCATTTACCTCGATCGTCTTGCGCTTCCAGTAGCACTTCGTGCCGTCCTGCTGGCGCTTCCAATTGAATTGTAAAACCTGATTTCTTCGCAGCCGGAATATTAGAGTGTGCTAGCGCTATATCACTTCTATCTATGCCGTAAACGCCCGCAAAACTCTGGTCTTTAATTCTGGCGCGGACTGCTGTAGTCTCTCTTTTTTGGTTAAAAACCCAGCCCACAATTAGCAGGTTGGAATCACAAACTTGCCAAGTAGTGGGTTGATCTAACGAAAAAATAAATTTAGGAAACAAGTCGCGAATTTTGCGCTGAATTTCCCACAAATTTTCCCTCAATTGCCACCATCTAGAAGACTTGATTAGAGCAATTTCTGCGCGAAAATTTTCAGTTTCCTGGCGGGAGTCTTCTAATTTTTCTTTAGTATCCTTTAATCTTTCCTGATTTTGACTTTGTGCTGTTTCTAACTGAAGTAACTCAGCTAACTTTTGCTGCAATATAAATTCAGTCTCTTCAAATTGTACCTGAGTTTGCCCTAATTCTGCTTCTAATTCTAATACTTTCGCTAAAGCTGTTTGAAATTGCGATTCTTTGCCGGCAAGCTGTACCTGAGTTTGTCCTAATTCTGTTTCTAATCCTAGGAGTTTCGCTAACGCTTCTTGAAATTGCGATTCTTTGCCGGCAAGCTGTACCTGAGTTTCCCCTAATTCTGCTTCTAATTTTAAGACTTTCGCTAAAGCTTCTTGAAATTGCGATTCTTTGCCGGCAAGCTGTACTTGAGTTTGTCCTAATTCTGTTTCTAATCCGAGGAGTTTTGCTAAAGCTTCTTGAAAATTTGATTCTTTGCCGGCAAGCTGTACTTGAGTTGCTCCTAATTCAGTCTCTAAGCCCAACACTTTCGCCTGGGCCTGGTGAAATTGTTCTTGCCACTGTTTGAGTTCGGAATAGCTGGTTTTTTGCTGTTTTTCCAGCAAGCGGATTTTTAGCCAATCTTCAAATGGCCAGACTGGAGATGCTGGGAAATGAATAACTTGATCGATCGCACCTTGCGATTCGCTGCTGAGATTTCCAGCTTGGGTTTCTAAAAGTTCATATAGTTCTAATGCTTCGGGAAAATATTTTTCTATTAAACTCGGTCTGTGACTTTTGACAATATCGTTGACTAATAAAGATTCTTCAAAATTGTCGCCCGGTATGGCACCTAAGTTAACATTAAATTTTTCGTTTACTCGATCGAGGAAAAGTTCAGGAGTGTTGCCGATGGGGTAAACGTTGGCTAGGAGACAGCGATGGGGGAAACGTTCGTAAAGTTCTAAAACTTTTTGATTGTAGTGAATCCACATTTTTACTGCCATTTCGGGATTTTGCAGCAAGCTGACATCGGTTCCCCGGCGGTAAAGGGAATCGACTACTTCCCAGGGCGATCGATAAACACAGATAAAATTAGCTTCCGGGAGCAAATTCAGCCAAAAATCCCAAAAAAGGGCTGTTCGCGGGTCTTTCCAACCCCAATGTTTGTGAGGAAGTTGATTTTGGTCGATCGCGCGTTTAGCGATTTCCACGTATTCTGCTGCTACCGGAATCGTTTTTTCAAAGGTACATCCGAGTTCATCAATACCGTGCGATCGCAAAACACTTTTGTGAAACTCCACAAAATCAACATTCTCGAAATGACCTTTCACATTTCCGTCGGCCGGGCCCACTAACTTTTTGCCAATATCAACCCCGACTTTCTGAAACAAAGAAGCTGTTAAAGACGTACCGGAACGGTGCATTCCTGTAACAATAAAAACCGACGGTTTGTTGTCATTTGTACTCACAATTTATCTCCCTCGCCCTAATACCCACACCAACCAAATTTACTCGCTACTCTCCCGCTAAGCCCAGGGATCGCCTGACTTGAAACCACGCGCTTCTTATCTTCCAGAACTTGCTGCTTTCCATTGCTAAAACTCGACACTTCGCTTGCTCTAGTTCTTGCTTGAGATTACTTAGCTGATTTTCTGTTTTTTCCAACTGCATTTGCACAGATACTAACTGATTTTGAGTTTGCTCCAATTGCGTTTGAGCTAAAACTAATTCAGTTTGAGTTTCTTCCAACTTTGTTTCAGTAATCATTAACTTACTTTGGCTTTGCTCCCATTCTATCTTAGCCGAAGCTAACTGAGTTTCGAGTAATTTTAGTTTGGTCTGAGTAGACCCCAACAAAGACTGCGATTGCCTTTGGTTAACTAGCGATTTAACAGTGCAAGTTTCCAGAATCCATTCCCAACCATAGTTATTGATTGCTTTGACTATTAACACATCCTGCAGCGCCACAGTGTTTTTGGGTAAATAACAGCTCCAACCCGATTGCAAAGCCCCATTATTTTCAAAATATCCAGCCACATCCGGGCGATTGTAAAAAGGCTCGCATCTCTGTACAACCTCGCCGTTTACCAGCACTTGCAGTTCCTCAATTCGACCGTCGAGATTCACATCAGCTACCCATCCTTCTAGATACAAATTCTCCTTATTGGTAAAAGCAGCAACATCAATATATCCTTCCGGGTGATGATGGAATTTTAACTCTGAAAAATCTCTAACTAGCTCATTTGTGACAACATACAAATCCTGAAATCTGCATATGCCTTTTTTGATGCGGTGAACAAAAGCTTTGCCTCCGCTAACTCGATCGACACATTCTCTCACAAACTTTTCAGTTACATAAGTTGTGCCGTATTCCTCCTTATCTAAAGACTGACTTTCGCTTTGAGCACTAAACAAAATACCGTTGGCCGGCATTTCTATATGAGGACTTCGCAAACACTCATCGTGAACGCTGAACATCAAAATGCCGTTAGGAGTCAACAAATCGTACAAATTTTGCAACCAACTTGTAAAAGTTCTTTCCGGCATATGGCTGAAAAAAGAATTAGCCAGAATGCAGTCAAACTTGCGGTCAATTAAATAATTTTCTGGTTTGCCAGTTGAGACAATACCGTTGACGCCCAAGTATTCAGTTTGAAATTTAACCGCGTTAGCATAAATATCAGAAACCCAAATTCGTTCCGGCGGTATTTCCTGAATCAAAAACCTGGTAAATCGACCGTAACCGCAGGCAAAATCTAGAAAAGAAGGTACATTTTCAAAACTGCCAAAATGCCATTCCACAACTTGTTTAACCGTATCCAAGATGCGACGCCCGATCGAATAATAGCGCACCAAAGCCCGATCGCGATCGTCTTTGACGTTGTTCAAGCTGAACAAATACATTTCATCGTCTTCGCAGATATTCAGTTTAAAATTTTCGGGAAACTTAGTTTGATCTTGAATAAATGCTTTGATTACGGGATTTTCGACTAAATCTAAATTGATATCGCTCATTTTTTTTACAGAATTTTAGATAACCTCTGTTGACTGCTCTTTCACTAGAGTATCAGCATTAACAACAGTTAAACACGGTTCGATCAGCAAGTCAACGATGCCGTTACCGCAAGACTCAGTACAAGACTGAACTCTAAACATCGCCACATCAACACAGCGATCCAGATAAGTTAAATCTCCATCTACCATTCCCACAACCCCAGCATTCAGAAAATAAACACCGGGATTCAGCAAACATTTAAAATTAAACTTCACTACAATTGTCGTTCCCGCTTCCACATACCTAACTGACTGAGTAGAACCCTTCAAAGAAGCACCCGCCAACTCAAAACCGCTAATTGTTTTAATCAACATTCCAAACCTAACTTTGGAAGTTGACCTGGAGAAAGTGACAGAGTAAGTATAAATATAATCTTGACGGCCGATCAAGTGATTTACCACGTTTCCCTTCAGCGTCTCGATGTGGGGGTTGATAATTTCCGCTCCGCGAGACGGATACCTTACCGTATTCGACGGTATCATCCCCGGATCGTAAAATTCATCGTAATATTCCTTGGGTTTGGAGAGATGTTGCTCCGGTTTAACTTCCCTCTTTGTGCTTTCTAAATTAGCATCCTGAAGGTGGTCTTGAGTTTCCTGTCTTGTCAGTTGGTTCAGAGCTCGAATATCTGACTTCAACCCCAGAACCTGATCCGGATCGGCATAAATCAGCTTTTGATACTTAGAAATTACCACCTTCGGCGTGTGAGCGAGCAGCAATTCACCGCTATCCATTAAAATCGCCGACGTACAAAGTTGCACCACAGAAGTAGCAGCATGAGAAACAAATAAAATGGTTCCGCCACCTTCCTGAATGCTTTGCAAGCGGGCAAAACACTTGCGTTGAAAAGCTTCGTCGCCCACCGAAAGCGCCTCGTCAACCACCAAAATATCTGGCTCGACGCTAGTCGCAACGGCAAAAGCTAGCCTGACAAACATACCGCTAGAATATGTCTTGACTGGCTGTTCGATGAAATCCCCAATATCAGCAAAAGCAGCTATATCGTCAAATTTTTCTTCAGTTTCTTTTTGATTGAATCCTAGTAACTGAGCGTTAAAAAACACATTTTGTCGCCCGGTAAATTCCGGGTTAAACCCGCTTCCGAGTTCCAACAAAGCGGAGACTCGCCCTTTAACCTCGACGCTTCCTGCGGTAGGAGTCAGCGTCCCCACAATTATTTGCAGGAGAGTGCTTTTCCCCGAACCGTTGCGACCGACGATTCCCAGAGTTTGTCCTTGAGGAATTTCCAGATTGATGTCGTGTAGGGCCCAAAATTCGTCAGCAAGTTTTTTGCTGGGGTAAATAATTTCCTTTAAGCGGTCTCCTGGACGATCGTACCGCTTAAAGCATTTGGAAACATTTTTTAATGAAATTACATTTTCTGTCATCCGATTTTAGATTTTAGATTTTAGATTTTAGATTTTAGATTTTAGATTGACTTTACAGCATATTCGGTGGTTCATAAAGTACATTAGCAGCTATATTGTGTGCTGTTAATCTGTAGGGTGCGGATCTGCGAGATATTGGATAAAACTTGCAGATTGTTGATGGCGACGCACCTTACTTGCTAGAAAATTGTGTGTACTACATATACATAGAATATGCTGTATATCTCAAACAAATGTACAGCATATCTCAAACCAATTTACAGCACGTCAGCAAAAGCGGGACGCAAACGCCGGTAAACCGCCAAACCTCCACAAAATATAGCAGCAGAAATTAGCGTGGCGACACCCCATTCGCCCCAATGCTTAACTTCTCCAAGCAGTATGAGGTCTCGATAAACCTCCGAGATGGCGGCCATTGGATTCAGCCAAAATATCCACGCTCGCCACTCTTGCGGGATGATTGAGGCTGGGTAGACGATCGGCGTCAAATAAAACCAAAAATTTAGAATAACACCTAATGTCTGAGGAATGTCTCGCAAAAATACAGTCAAGCCCGCTGTCAAATATCCCAAACCCGCAGTTATCAGCAACTGAGGTATCCACACCAGTGGCAGCAAGCATAAAGTAGCGTTGAGCTTTTGCGACGACACTGCTACTATCACAATCAAAGCTACTAAACCCAGAGAACTTTCAAGAAAAGCTGTAAAAATCGGCACTAGGGGCAACAAACCGAGAGGAAATACCACTTTTTTGACTAAATTCGGCTGCCCCACCACGGAGACTCCCGACTTGATCAAACCGCTGGTGAAGGCAGTCCAAGGCAGCAAACCTGCAAACAACCAGACTCCAAATGTAATGTCGCTGTTTTCTGGGAAGCCTGCAAGGCTGAGCTTTACCTTGAGGACGATCGAGAATACATAAGTGTAAATCACCAATTGCGATAGCTGATTCAGCAGCGGCCACAAATTGCCCAGAATCGAGCCTTTGTATTGAGCTTCCAAGTCCCGGCGCACCAATGTTGCCAGCAGATTCAGCTTCGCCCACCGCTGCCTACTTGCGGGCGGCAGGCCGCCCACCCTTCGGGCTTTTTGGGCAACTTCTTTCACAGTTCTCTGCAATTTTTTCGCCCTCGTTCACTACCTTCACACCTAAATCAACTCAAGCTACAATTGTGCAGCTTTTGCTAAACCGCAATTATTCCACAGCCCCGTCGTTTTGATCAAGCATCTGCCACCCTGGCTTGGGCTTCTTCCTTCTTTCTTCTTTCCCCTTCCTTCGGAGGTTATTTTAGCCGATCGCCGATCGAACTGCCGAACCGATCGCTAGTTTTTGCTCGTCGTCGTAGCCCCACCGCTGGAAAAATTTTTCATACTTGCCGTTGGCACTCTGCAAACTTTCTAGCATTTGCGACGCTATAGTTTGACAGGCTGGCATTTGCAGCATTTGAATTAAATTGCGCGATCGCTCCTGCACTCTAGCAGAATCGGCCGCCATTTCCTCCTTTTGCTGGCGCGAATGATATACAACCATTGCCGCCGACATCGCCAAATTTTTCACCAGCAGTTCTGCTACGATCTCAGGAGCCGATCGCAGCGCCTCGATCACTCCGGGCGAGGGTCGATCTGCCTCCTGTCCGTCGTCCGTCAGATAGGTGACAAAAAAACCCCTAGCACCGTTGGGTGTTTTCACCAGAGATTTAACAGCTTGCTCGATCTCGGCCTCTAAAAGTCGTGAAGCGTAGCTATCCCGTAGGGAATCGGCCTCAATCAACGACAGTAAAGATTGAGTCAGCTCGATCGCCCCCTCAAAAGTTATGCTTTCCGATGCTAATAAAGAAGATGGAATACTCATCACGAACTCAATAATTGTAAAGATTCTGCCAATAATTGTAAACAATTCCCGCTGCCCGATCGCAAATAAATATGGCTATTATCTCCTCCAAACAACAGCCCCCCGACCCAAATCTACCCGAAGACATAGCCCCGGCCCGTCGCAAAAAAGTCGCCAAACCCCAGGCGGAATCTTTGCTAGAATCGCAAGAACTACCCGACGAAATCAACAGCAAACAAGACGACAAAATCCGACCTCAGCGTTTAGCTGAATACATCGGGCAAAAAGACTTGAGAGAAGTTTTGGCGATCGCAATTGCAGCAGCCAAATCTCGCGGCGAACCTATGGATCACCTGTTACTATACGGGCCTCCAGGGTTGGGAAAAACCACAATGTCGCTAATTTTAGCAGCAGAAATGGAAGTTGAATGCAAAATCACCACCGCCCCAGCCTTAGAAAAACCGCGAGATATTGTCGGATTGCTGATCAACCTCAAAGCAGGCGACGTGCTGTTTATCGACGAAATTCACCGCTTATCTAAAGTTACAGAAGAAATCCTCTATCCGGCGATGGAAGACTGTCGGTTAGATATTACGATCGGTCAAGGCAAAAGTGCCAAAATCCGCAGCATACCCCTGAAACCATTTACCTTAGTAGGAGCAACCACAAAAGTCGGATCGCTGACATCTCCATTGCGCGATCGCTTCGGCTTGATCCAAAGATTGCGCTACTACGAAATAGACGAACTTAGTCTAATTGTCCAAAGAACCGCCCAAGTTCTAGACACTCAAATCACCCCAGAAGGAGCCACAGAAATTGCCCGCCGAGCTCGCGGAACCCCCCGGATAGCTAACCGCTTGCTGCGACGAGTTAGGGACTACAGCGAAGTCAAAAATTTAAAGCCAATTGATGCCGAAGTTGCCTCACTCGCCCTGGAATTATTCAACGTCGATCCGCTAGGTTTAGATTGGACAGATCGGCGAATTTTGACAGCAATGATTGAGAACTTTAACGGCGGCCCAGTGGGCTTAGAAACCCTTGCAGCTTCTACAGGAGAAGACACTCAAACCATTGAGGATGTATACGAACCCTACTTAATGCAAATCGGATTTTTGCAGCGGACTAATCGCGGGAGAATGGTAACGGTTGCTGCTAGAAAACACTTGGGTTTTATTGAATAAAAAATGGGGCATGGGCATTGGTTATTGGTCATTAATTATTGGAGCCACTCCTACATAACTAATAACTAATGACTTATAACTCCTCTTATAAATTAAGTAGGGTACGCTGCACCTTACCGCTATAAGTAGTGTGAAACCTATTTTTGCGTCCAGGAATGAACTCCTAAGCTGTCGCGCATTTAAATTGCATATTGAGGGCGGGCGGGACGCCCAACCCCTACTCCCCACAAGACTTTAATTTTTTTTGACATACAATTTAAAGGCAGAACAGCTTAACCAATAACTAATAACTGCTAATGTAAATTATTTTTCAATCTTTTTTACAGCAGTCAAATCAGCTTTTAAATCATGGGAAACCAGCGACAAATTCCGCAATGCTTTTTCTCGATCAGTCGCAATTTTTAGCGCTGTTTCCCAAGTAAAAGTAAAAGAATGAAAAGAATCCGCATCAATTTTATCTTCCTCCAAATCCGCCATAACTTGCTTAAAAATATCAAACAACTCTTCTTGCAACCGATCTATTTCCTCAAAAGTTCCGGCTTGGCGGATTTTTTGAATCAAATTTAGAATAATCAAATTAAACTTGTCAGCTCGATTTTTTTGTTTCTGCAAAAAGCGCGATCGCAACTGCCAAAGCCAAGAAACAAACAGAGTAACAAACGAAAAAGACAAACCGATAACATCGGAATTTGCTGCTAAAAAAGCTGGCTTTTCGCGATCGTAATAAGCCTGAGCGCCCTCATGTACGGGGAAACCCAAACCGCCGCTTTCGGAGGGCTGACTAATCATGGCCGCCAAAGAATTAGTAGCTACCAAATTGCGGCGGTGCTCGAACAAAATCCGCGTAATTTCCTTAACTATTACCGGATCGACATCCTTGCGAACCAACAGAGTTGCGTCCACCTCAACGCTAGGCAAATCCACATCTGGTACTGCTGGAGCGGCCTTGTAAGTACCCTTAGGAATCAAGTGAGCTTCCAGATAAGGCAACTTAATTTTCATCGCCGCCGCTTGGTCGATGGGCACCAATTTGCCCCGCGTATTTTTCAGCAAATCGCTAACCAAATCGCTTCCCAGAGGTTGCACCCGAAAAATAGCATCAACCTCGCCGCTAGCAAACAACTTAGTAGCCTCAGCCCAAGAGCCAGCAGTAAACTGAAAATCGCTTGGTTTCAAACCGTAATGTTTGCTGATCAACCAAAAAGAACTATAAGAACCGCTCCCTTGCTCCCTCAGCGCAATATGTTTTCCTTTTAAATCAGAAACGCTTTTAATTCCCGATTTTTCCGAAACAATTAAATGAAAAACTTCCTTAAACAAAGAAGCAATTACCCGCGCTTGGGGCACTGCCGGCGTATCGTTCAGGGCAATAGCTAACTGAGCCTCATTTGCCTGAAGCCGGCGCATATTTTCGTCAGCGCCTTGAGTCTCAACAACTTTAATCCGCAGGCGCGGATTTTGTTGAATAACTACCTCAGCAATTGCTTGTCCGAAAGAATAATAATAGCCTGTCTTGGTTCCCGTCACTAGGGTTAATTCATAGACTCGCTGCTTGTCTTTGTGCACCTCCCAGCCAAAAACTCCAATCAGGACAACGCTTAATAGAGCAACGGGAAGCAGAAATTTATTTTGCATAGAGGTTGAGACTCGATCGTTAGAATGGCAAAATCAAAAGTATTCTAGTTAAAAAGGAAAATAGGACTCGGAAAATTCGACGCGCCCGATAGTGGAGGAGCCAATAGCCAATTCCCTGTTTGGTCGATGCTTTTAGGCCCCATCCGATGGGGGATTTCCCATAGGGGATTTTAGATTAAGATTACCACTCAATCTAAAATCTACAATCTAAAATCTAAAATTGTGCGATGCTTTTAGGCCCAATGCCCAATGCCCAATTCCCAATGCCCAATTCCCCATTCCCAATTCCCCATTCCCCATTCCCAATTCCCCATTCCTCATGTTAATATCCCTCAGAATAGAAAACTTTGCCTTAATTGACTGCCTGGATCTAGAATTTGGCCCGAGTTTGAACGTATTTACAGGGGAAACCGGCGCCGGTAAATCGATTATCCTAGATGCGATCGATGCAGTTTTGGGCGGGAAAGTCGATCGCCGATCGATTCGCACCGGAGCAGCGCGGGCAATATTGGAAGCTACCTTTGAATTGGACAAAGCCGCAGCTTTGTGGCTGGGCGAGCAAGAAATCGAACCCATAGACGGAAATTTAGTCGTTTGCAGCCGGGAAATTAACGCATCGAGCGGTGCTCTGCGTAGCCGATCGCGCTTGAACGGAATTTTCGTCAACCGCCAGTTAATGGATCAACTGCGCGATCGGCTCGTCGAAATTACCGCCCAAGGCCAAACCGTCCACCTCGGACAAGAAACTCTCCAGCGAGAATGGCTCGATTTATACGGCGGCAAAAAGCTCACTGAAGCGCGATCGATCATCACCTCCGCGTGGCTGGGAGCCAACAGCGCCAAAACAGCCCTCAAACGCAGGCGTCAGTCGGAACAGCAGCGACTGCAAAGACTTGATTTGTTAGAATACCAAGTCCGAGAACTCGGCGAAGCCCACATCGAAGACGCCGACGAACTCGAACAGCTAGAACACGAATCAATCCGGCTAGGCCACGTCGTCGAATTGCAGCAGCAGAGTTACCAAGTCCACCAAGCCCTGTACCAAAACGATGGCGACAGCGCATCAGCCGCCGACTTGTTGAGCAAAGCCGAAGTAATTTTAAGCGATATGGCGGTATACGATGTGCAGTTGCAACCAATCCTAGAAATGGTCAGCGATGCTTTAGCTCAAGCCACAGAAGCCAGCCGGCAAATTAGTAGCTACGGCGAACAATTAGAAGCAGATCCCGAAAGACTCGAAGAAGTAGAAGATCGGATTCGCGAACTCAAACAAATTTGTCGCAAATACGGGCCGCTCAAAGAAGCGATCGCCTACTACCAAAGCATTCAAAACGAACTAAATGAACTTTTAGAAGGAGGCGAGTCAATGGAAGCCTTAGAACTCGCATATCAGACCGCTTTAGAGCAATTAAAAGACGCTTGCAGCCACCTCACCACCCTGCGACGCGAAGCAGCCCTCAAACTAGAAACGCACCTCGTAGGAGAACTTAAGCCGTTAGCAATGGAAAAAGTGCAATTTCAAGTCGAAATCTCGCCTTGTACCCCAACCGCCACCGGTGCAGACCAAATCGCCTTTTGTTTCAGCCCCAATCCGGGCGAACCTTTGCAACCCCTGGGCGCGATCGCCTCCGGGGGAGAAATGAGCCGCTTTCTACTCGCCATCAAAGCCTGTTTTTCTCAAATAGAAAGCGCCGGTACGTTGATTTTTGACGAAATCGACGCCGGAGTCTCCGGGAGAGTCGCCGGGGCGATCGCCAAAAAACTTTACCAACTTTCCGACAAACACCAAGTTCTCTGCGTCACCCACCAGCCACTGATCGCTGCGATGGCTGATTTTCATTTTCGCGTCAACAAACAGACGATCGAAGCAGAAGCAAGTATCGAGGAACCCGCAGCCAATTCCGAACCAGTCGAACGTACAGTAGTCAGAGTTGCCGCTCTCAACAGTGACCAGCGGCGGGAAGAACTCGCCCAACTCGCCAGTGGCCGCTCAGCAACAGAAGCTATCGCCTTCGCCGAATCCCTGCTTGTCGAAGCCGCCGGATTGCGCCAAACTCAGTCCGCCCAACCCTGATCGGACCCTCAAGGCGATCGGGGGGTCAAAAGGCGGAGTTTTTTGAGAGTCGGAGGTTACACTAAAAATGTCAACCGCAAATTTTACAAAAAAAAGCTGAAAGCCCCGTGAATTTAGTGGGATGAAACCTAAGAGCAGCCAAATAGAGAGAAATTCTAGTTAAAAACCACAATTGTGTAGAGAAGGGCACACATCACTAGCAACTGGTAGTGTCACAATTGCGGCTAGTCCCACAAGGCCACCCCTCTTTCAGCAGTCCTCCCGCCAGTACGCATTCATGTTCCTACGGGCGATCGGCTCAAAGATCGGCAGAACTTACTTAAACCAGGCACGCACAATGTCAAAATCAGTTAATAAACCATTTAAACAAGATTCGCGTTATCTAAAAAGATTGCAGCACTCCCACAGCCTCGTTACTCTCCCACCCTCCGTTGGGCAGCAAGGCCAACTGAATTTCCCTTGCCTTGTGGCCGGAGTTCTGTAAACTGGGAAATACTTTCACACATACTTGAGTCTTGTGCGACAGGTGACTCACTAATCAACTTCCCGGCTCTCTTCGCTTAGAGACTAACCCTTACACTTAAGCTTCTGTAAAGGTCTATGAAATCTGCATCTTCCACCAATTACTCTTCTCTGGACAACGTGATTGATGTCGCTGTTGTCGGCGGTGAAAATCATCATCAGGAACATTATTCTCCCCCGGAAATTAGGAGCAGTGCAATTATCCCGCGCCAAGGAAACCTTTCCGGCATTCTCGACCTTCTAAATAAGCAAAGTTTCACAGTAGTAGTTAAGGAAGTAGAAGACAAACTTAAGGTTGTCAATCAAACCCTGGGAATGCTCGACAATATCCTCGAGAGCGAGGGATTTGATGCCATCCTCAACGAGATGTTGCAGTCGATTACCCTCAAAACAGGGGAATTGCTGAATGCCGATCGCACCACGATATTTTTATTAGACGACGAAAAAAATGAACTCTGGGCGATCGTCGCTAAAGACGAAAATGGCAAAAACCTAGAAATCAGAGTTCCCGCCCATGTAGGCATTGCCGGAGAAGTAGCCACGTTCCAAAAAGTGGTTAATATCCCTTACGATTTTTACAACGACGAACGATCGGCTAACGCCAAAAAATTTGACGAAAAAACGGGCTACCGCACTTATACAATGCTGGCAATGCCCCTAATTAATGAAGACACAAAAGAGTTAGTAGCAGTTGTTCAACTGATTAATAAATTAAGACCAAACCACGAAAAATACCCGACTTTAGACGAACAAATAGACAGGCACGGATTTACTCAAGAAGACGAACAAGTTTTTAAAGAATTTGCTCCCTCGATTCGCCTAATTCTAGAATCTTCCAAATCTTTCTACGCAGCAACTCAGAGACAACGAGCTGCAACGGCGCTGATGAATGCCGTCAACGCTCTTTCTCAGAGCAGTTTAGACTTAGAAGATACCCTAAAAAGGGTGATGGATCAGGCCCAAGAACTCATGAACGCCGATCGCAGCACCCTGTGGCTGATCGACGAAGAGAAAGACGAACTGTGGACGAAAATCCCGATGGGCGGCAACCTTAAAGAAATTCGCATACCCAGAACCGCCGGTTTTGCAGGCATCGTCGCCCATTCTAGCGAACCGCTGCTGATTCCCTTTGACGTGTACGACGACCCCCGCGCCGCCACTTCCAAAGAAGTAGATCAAAAGTCGGGCTACCGCACTTGCAGTATGCTTTGTATGCCCGTCTTTAACTCGGACAAAAAATTGATTGGCGTCACCCAATTAGTTAATAAAAAACGACAAGGAGAATTCCCCCCCTACAACCCCCAAGATTGGCCTCACGCCCCCGAACAGTGGAAAGCGAGTTTCAATCGCAATGACATGGAATTTATGAAGGCGTTTAACATCCAAGCAGGAGTGGCGCTGCAAAACGCCAAACTGTTTGCCGAAGTCAAACAGCAAGAACAAAGACAAAAAGATATGCTGCACGCCTTGACTAACGGCGTGATTTCTACAGATAAAAAAGGCAATATAGTAGCGACCAATCCCAGTGCCAAAAAATTACTGGGTGTCAGCGATGCAGAATTAGGCGAAGGTCAATCTTTGCGAGAGTTAATTAAGTTAGAAAAAGGCGATTTTGCCAAGTGGTTTGATGCGTCTTTGTCTCCCGAAGACGATAACGACCGCCAGCAGTATTACCCAGATCAAGTTTTGCTTTCCTTTGAAGGAGAAGCGCAGAGTATCAATCTCTCGATTAATTCAATGACTGACGCTACCGACCCCAACAAGGTCAACGGCGCGTTAGTCGTCATGGAAGATATTAGCAGTGCCAAGCAAGTCAAAAACTTGATGTATCGTTACATGACTCCAGAAGTAGCCGAAGCTTTGTTAGCTTCAGGGGATACTGGATTGGGCGGTAAGCGCAAAAACGTTTCGGTGCTGTTCTCAGATATTCGCAGCTATACCACACTTACGGAAAAATTGCAAGCCGAAGAAGTGGTAGTGATGCTGAATAAATATTTTGAAGTCATGGTAGATGTCGTATTCGAGTACGGCGGGACTCTCGACAAATACATCGGCGACGCTCTGATGGCAGTTTTTGGCTCTCCAGCGCCCCTAGAGGATCATGCTTGGTGCGCCATGCAAACGGCGGTGAAAATGCGGGAAAAACTGGCCCAGTTTAATCGAGAGCGTATGGCACATGGCGAACTGCCGATCGGCATCGGTATGGGCGTGCATTCCGATGAAGTTGTCAGCGGCAACATCGGTAGTAGCAAACGCATGGAATTGACTTCTATAGGAGACGGCGTTAACCTCGCCTCTCGCTTAGAAGGCGCTAGCAAGCAGTACGGCACTGACTTGATCATCAGCGACAATACTTACAGAGATTATGCCGATCGGCTGTACGTGCGAGAACTAGACTTTATTACTGTCAAAGGCAAAAGCGAACCCGTAATCGTTTACGAACTCGTCGGCATCCGCGAGGGATACTCGCCAGTGGGCAAGTCACTAACCGAAACACAGCAACAAATTATAGAACATTACACGAAGGGGCGCGAACATTACAAAACTCCAGTCAGCCAAAGACTCTCAGAAAGTGAGGTGAAAAACATCTTAAAGGATGTCGCCGAAATGCCGGAGGCAGAGATTAAGAAACTGTCCTACAATTTAGAGCAACAGTTGGAACACGAACTAAAAAACCTGTTATATCAACTGAAAAAGCTGTCAGAGTACGACCCAAAAAACCTGTCCGAAGCAGACAAACTCATTGTGCTGTTACAGACAGAAATCCAACTCCTGAAATTGGAAGGCATCAAAAACCTCTCGGAAGACGAAGCCAAAATGCTGCTGCAAGCAAAAATCAAGCCCCTATCAGCAGACGATATTAAATACTTGCAAGAAGGCGAAGTCAAAAAGCTGTTGGAAGCAGACATCTTAGAACCATCAAATCCCCAAATCAAGCGGCTGAAACCTGCAGAGATCAGGCAGCTATTGCAGGCGAAAATTAAAAGTCGAGCCTGCGAGACAGTTGCAGAAATGTTAGATGAGGAATTTGAAAACCTGGGACTCGATCGGGTGAAAAAACTGCTGAGCGAGTTTAAGAAAGCCTTAGAACCAAAAGCCAAGCAAGCCTTTAAAGACGCTGAACGCGAATTTAACGCCGTTCTGGAAGTTGACCCGAAAAACAAGGCAGCTAAATTGCACGTCGATCGCTGTATGTTATTTCAACATCGGTTTTCAGACGTACTCAACTGGGATGGTGTGTGGAATCTCACAGAAAAATAGCAGTAGCCCACAGCAAATCCTCGCGGTGGTGCCAGGGTTCGGGGTGGGGGCGATCGCGATCGGGGGTGCGCCTCCCATCCCACCACCAATTAACCTTAATATCCTATTGAGGTAATTGTAAATAAGCTCCAACAGGTATTATGGTTATCAGGAAGATGGGTTTAAAACCCTGTCGTTTTAGGACGGCTTTGTATTAAAATGCTGAATACTCAAAGGATCTTTAGGCTCAAGACACGTTGAAACAGCTACGATGAGAGCAAACTTAAAGACAGCTAGAAGGGCAATGGTTGACTCTAACCCGTTCGGCAAGAGTAAAAGTCGCCATAGGGCATTGGGAGACTTTAAACGGACAGGGAGGGACTGTAAGACTACTTCGGTAGCAAGACCCGATGAACTGTCAAGAATCACCGCTGAAGAGAACTCGGTGAGTATGTCAAATAACCGGATTTGAATTTGCAAGCGAGATGCCGGGGGTTTCGCCCTAGGTATTTCGATCGCACTACCTACCGCAACAAACTTAGCACTTCTATTATTTGAAGCGCTTAAAAATAGTTATGACGGGCGGCAGCGTTACCCGGTTTCTGAGAAAAATCTGGGAGAAAGGCGACAAAACATCCGCTCAAAAACCGGGTTTCTCACCCCGTCCGCCTAAGTCTTAATAGCGTTAGTGGCTCCTAAAAAGAGCTTCCTTCGCAGATAGTCAATGTTCTAGTCTTAGATATACAAAACCACTAGCGTCAGTTATGAATAATTGGAATTCGCAATCGGGAGATGTTGAGTGGGTAGATCAGGTTTACCAACTATTGCTGGAGATTGCTCGGAGCTCCCTGTCAGATATCCCCAGAATCCCGGAAAACATCACTGTTAAGGCTATCCCTCTGATCCAGAAGGTACAAAGCATTCAACAAAGGCCTGACGGGCAAGTGTTCAAATCAGGTTCCTTTTCAGTAAACGATCACGAATGGGTCGATCGAGTCTGCCAACTATTGGTAGAACTAACCAGCGCGTCTTTGTCCGAACAGCCCAAAATGCCGGAAAACCTTGCAGGCAGATCTTTAGCCCTCGCGGATCGAGCACAAAAAATTAAAGAAGATATCGAAGAAAATGCAGCCCAAACCCCAGCAGATGAAGAGGACAATTCCTTACAGTCTCCAGACGCGCTGCTTTCCCTCTTGCACCACAGTTTGAAAACTCAGCGCGCCAAAAGCTACAACCCCGATGCCCCCGAATGGCAGCAAGTCTTGAGCCTGCTCGACGTAGTGCAGTCAATTTACAAGCAAATCCAAAATTAAATTCCAGCTTAACTCAGGGGGGTCTTTATTGTGCGAGAACGCTGGCTTTTAAAGGCGGTTGCTATTTGACATAAAATTTTTTTTGCCCTAGCCCAAACATTTCCGATTATTGCACTTTTGTCAACTACACTAGGTTTAATCGGTTCTAGGGCAAGAGAACATGAGCGGACAAAACATTGGCGATTTGTCAAAAGAAATATTAGCCGATCGCTATCAGTGCGATCGGCGGCTGGGCAAGCAAGCAGGAAGGCAAACTTTACTAGCCCGCGACTTAAAAACCCAACAGCAAGTAGTAGTCAAACTCCTCTCATTCAGCAGCGATTTTAACTGGGAAGACTTAAAACTGTTCCAGCGAGAAGTCGAAACCTTAAAATCCCTATCCCATCCCGCAATTCCCCGATATCTAGACTCCTTTGAAATCGACACGCCCAAGCGCAAAGGATTCGCCCTAGTTCAGAGTTACATCGAAGCCAAATCCCTACAAGAATATCTCTCAGACGGGCGCACCTTCAGCGAAAGCGAAGTCAAACAATTAGCAACAGCATTATTAGACATCCTCGCCTACCTGCACCAGCGACAGCCCCCGGTGATTCACCGCGACATTAAACCCAGCAATATTTTACTCAAAAATCGATCGGGAAACAGCGTCGGCGAAGTCTACCTAGTTGATTTCGGTGCAGTTCAAACTCTAGCAACCCAACAAGGGAAAACAGTCACCGTTGTCGGAACTTATGGCTATATGCCGCCCGAACAATTTGGCGGGAGGGCGGTTCCCGCTTCCGACTTGTACAGTTTGGGAGCAACATTAATCGCCTTAATTACCAAGCAGCATCCTGCCGATTTACCGCAACAAGATTTGCAGATCGAATTCGAGCAATTCACCCAACTGAGCCCCGGTTTTACCAATTGGCTGAAGTGGATGACCCATCCCAGTTTAGAATGCCGTCCCGCCTCAGTCCAGATCGCCAAAGAAGTTCTAGAAAAACCACAGGAAATAAATAAATATTCCCAGACATTGAGACTGGGAAAAACGCTAGATACCTCTAGGTTGTTCTGGAATGCGATCGGGCGCAGCACTTGGATGGGCACTCTAGGTGTAGGAGCTTGTGCAGCAATTTACGGCACTTTTCTTTTGCCGGTAGTGGCGACAATTTTCGGAGGATTAATCGGTCTTTTTCTGGGCTTGCTGCTGGGGTTGGGGAACGGAATAATCGTAGGAATTGTGACCCGCTTGTGGTTTTTTCCCCTAACTAATCCCAAACTTCACCGACAGGTTTTAACTGCAATTAGTATCGTACTCTGTACCTCGACAAGCATCGTCTACTTTCGGATAATGGATTGGAATAAGCTAAACGATTTGAGTGTTGAGATTATCTTCGTGCTTGCACCGTCGCTAATTGCAGGACTGTCAATGGGGGCAAGTAGCAAGTCTATTGCCCGGTGGTATCAAAAAGAAAGTGGACTGTAATCTAAAATTTACAGTTCTGGACGCACTCCGACTCCTAGAAACCGGGTTTTTACGAAAAGACGCGTTACAACCGCCAGACTCGCTAAAAAACCCGGTTTCTGAACCCCGACGTTCCCCTCAAATTAAAATTAATGTAAAAAAAGATGACTAGCAAAATATTAGCAGAACGCTACGAAGTGCAGCGGCAACTAGGAAAACAAACTGGTCGCCAAACGCTGCTAGCTCGTGACTTACAAACTCAAGAATTAGTTGTCATCAAACAGCTATTCCTCGGCAGCGATTTTGAATGGCAAGACCTCAAGCTATTTGAACGGGAAGCGGAAACTTTAAAAGCACTTTCTCACCCAGCAATTCCGCGCTACCTCGACTACCTGGAAATTGACGAAGTAAACAGTAAAAGCTTTGCCATGGTACAGACTTATGTAGAGGGAAAAACTTTGCAAGAGCATTTGCGATCGGGGCGTACTTTTAGCGAAAGCGAGGTCAAACAATTAGCTAAATCGCTGTTAGCCATTTTGAATTATTTGCACAAGCAAAATCCGCCTGTTATTCACCGTGACATTAAACCCAGTAATATTTTACTGCACAGCAGATCGGGTAACTCGGTCGGACAAGTTTATTTAGTTGATTTCGGTTCGGTGCAAAACCAAGCTGCAAAATTTGGCGGCACAATTACAGTAGTGGGAACTTACGGGTATATGGCACCGGAACAATTTGGCGGGCGCTCGGTTCCGGCTTCTGACCTCTACGGTTTAGGTGCAACTTTAATTTATTTGGTAACAGGTTTGCATCCCACTGAACTGTCGCAACAGGATTTGAAAATTCAATTTGCCGATCGGGTACCGCAGCTCAATCCTAATTTAATAGATTGGCTGGAGTGGATGACAGAACCAAGTTTGTCCAAACGGTTATCTTCAGCTAGGGAAGCATGGCGAGGGCTTAAAAATCCCCACCTTATCAACAAAAGTCCTATGGTGGTGCTGCAGCCACAAGGCAGCGATATTAAACTTACAAAAAATTCGGAGTTTATAGAAATTGTAATTCCGCCACCAGGCATCGGTTTTGGTTTAATTGCCACGCTTTCGGCTGTGGTATCTGCGAGTCCTGTCTCATTTATAGCAAGGAATATGTTGAGCGATGCGTTAAAGATAAATCCCCAATTTTTTATAATAATATCAGGAAGTTTGTTATGTATGGCAGGACTAAAGTTGATATTTGCACTATTTAGGGAAAGGCGCCTCAGAATTGATCGGCTGCAAATCTCGCATACAAGCAATCTGCTGGGGTTGAGATGGAATCATGCCAAGCCATCTCCCAGGAAGGAGATTTGCCAGTTGAAAATTCAACAACGTGAATATAGAAACAGCGGTATTGGTGTAAAAGTTATGATTTTTGCTTTGTCAATCGCTACAGGGTTATATCAAACGGCATCATTACTTATGCAGAAGAGCTACTCGGAAGTGAAATTAGGGAAAGTCTATCAGATGATAGTTCAAGCAGGCAACCACAAATATCAGTTAGGAGAGAAGGAGGGACTAAGTGAATCAGAAATCAAGTGGTTAGCAACAGAACTAAGCCTGTGGTTGGGTTTGAAAATTAAAATAATTTTGACAGACGGTAAACAGAATAAATGGTTCTGAAAATATCTCCGATCGCCCAAACAAAGCATTCTCCTCTCAACCTGTGGGATGGGCGTCCAGCCCGTACCTCTCAAACTGTGGGATGGGCGTCCCGCCCGTCCAGTGTATTCTCCCAGCCGGCGACGCACTCCCCCGCTTTCTCTCAATCTCATGCAGCCGAAAAGCCCGATCGCCCGTAAAATGCTATCAAAGGGATTTGGCAAGTAGCACTCATCCCAATCATCTGTTAACTTGGAGATATTGTTGTGGACTTATCGCTAATTCCGGCACAGCCGAAACCAGGACTGCTCAACGTCCTCATCGAAATTACCGCCGGTAGCAAAAACAAGTACGAATTTGATAAAGACTTACAAGCCTTTGCTCTTGATCGGGTGCTTTCTTCCTCAGTCCAATATCCGTGCGACTACGGCTTCATACCCAATACCTTAGCCGATGATGGAGACCCCCTCGACGGCATGGTGATGATGGATGAGCCCACATTTCCAGGGTGCATAATCGCAGCCCGTCCGATCGGAATGCTGGAAATGATCGACGGAGGCGACAGGGACGAAAAACTTTTGTGCGTTCCCGACAAAGACCCCCGCTACGCTCACTATAAGTCCCTCAAAGACGTAGCCCCCCACCGCTTGGACGAAATAGCCGAATTTTTTAGAACCTACAAAAATTTGGAGAAAAAAGTCACTGAAATTCTGGGTTGGCAAGATGTTGATCAAGTCATGCCCTTAGTGGAAAAGTGCATCGCAGCCGATCGCAAATAAGCCCCTAGCCCGCACTCCTCGACTGCAACCCGACTAAAAACTCAGGGGGCCGAACTTAAGGCGATCGCTGCACGTCTAGGGATGCAGTCGAGGAACAGGTGGCTAGAATCTCAAATCAGTCGTGAATGCCGACTCACCGGAACAGCATTCCTCAAAACCGCGCCCCGCCCCCAATCTTGAAAAAAATACTACTCCTAGAGTAAGATGAAGCGCAAATTCTACCCCTGGGAAATGCGTTCTACGTTGGAGGAAATTTTACCTCAAAACTTAGATCGATCAGCGCTATCTTAATCTCAGAACACAGAACACGGCGGGCAGCCCGCATGATGCAAAAAATCATCTCTCAAGCGTGACATCTCCTACACGAATCGGTAAGGTTGAGAATTATAACAGCCCAAGTGTGCGGCACTCGAATGGTTTCCCGATCAAGCGCTTTATTATAGTACAGATTGCTAAAAAGTAAAAACTAAGATTTCAACTCCCAAGTTCCTGCCGCCAAAACTAAAAAAAATGCCAGATTCCGCACCCTCTCTAGCCAATCCACAGCCCTCCGATCGCCAAGCCACTATGGAAAATAGTCCTTTGACCGAGTTTGTCGTTCAGTTTTGGGGCGTGCGGGGCAGCATCGCCACCCCCGGCACCAAAACACTGCGCTACGGAGGGAACACCTCCTGTGTAGAAATGCGCTTGGGCAAAAAACGCCTGATTTTTGACGGCGGCACCGGTCTGCGAGTTCTGGGCCTCAATCTGCTGCGGCAAATGCCGGTGGAAGCCCATATGTTTTTTAGTCATACTCACTGGGATCACATTCAAGGGTTTCCGTTCTTTACTCCCGCCTTTATCCCGGGGAACTGCTTTCACATTTACGGTGCGATCGCCCCCAACGGCACTACAATCAAACACCGTCTTGCCGACCAAATGGTGCACCCCAATTTTCCCGTCCCCATCCAGGTGATGCAGTCAGACCTCAAATTCAACGATTTGACGCCTGGGGATATTATCGAACTCGACGATGTGAAAATAGAAACGGCACTGCTGAACCATCCCAACACCGCGATCGGATATCGAGTCACCTGGGAGGGACACACAGCAGTCTACTGCACCGATACAGAACACTTTCCCGATCGCCTGGACGACAACGTGCTACACCTAGCTCGCAACGCCGACGTGCTGATTTACGACGCTAACTACACCAACGAAGAGTATTACAACTTCAAAACCCCAAAAGTCGGCTGGGGACACTCGACTTGGCAAGCAGGAGTAGAAATAGCGAAAGCTGCTGGAGTCAAAAAAATCGTGATGTTTCACCATGATCCGGGTCACGACGACAATTTTCTCGATCAAATCGAAGCAGAGGTGCAGGCAGCGTTCGCCAATAGCTGCTTAGCCCGCGAAGGCATGAGCATACCAGTAATTTAACCAAAAATAAATTCAGAATTATGAAACAGGAAAAACCCCGCAAACGTCGCAGAGTAGGCTTGCGGGGGCTTTACTCAACGTTGCTAGTGTTGATAATTATCTGCTGTACCTGCGGCGGATGGGTTGCAGCTCAGACTGCCTACTCTCGCACTCCTGCGCGACTTGCTCAGGTGTCTTCGATCGAGGATACTGGTACGGTCGATCGCATCCCCGAACGCTACCAACTCGGACAGCAACTGTACCTAGAAAACTGCGCCACCTGTCACATCGCTTTACCGCCGCAAGTCTTACCTACAGAAACTTGGCGCCGATTGCTGCAAGATTCCCAACACTACGGACAAACCCTCAAACTGCTAGTAGACCCGCCCCGCCTGCTAGTCTGGAACTACCTGCAAACTTTTTCCCGCCCCCAAGCCAAAGACGAAGAACTCGCCTACCGAGTCGCCAGTTCTCGCTATTTCAAAGCACTGCACCCCAAAGTCAAGCTGTCACAACCCGCAAATATCAGCAGTTGCGTTACTTGTCACCCCGGCGCATCTCAATACAATTTCCGCAAGCTTACCGCCGAGTGGCAAAACTCTCCCTAGCGCAGATTAAGTTCATAATTATATCCGAGTGCGAGCGAGACGATCGCACTAACCAGAAAACGGCGATCGCATTCTGAACTAGAGACTTAAGTGTGGGTGCGATCCTTCAATTCATGCTTACTGGGCATCGCAGCTTACAAAGAACCTCTCGCTTTACCCTCATCAATAACTCTGATGGGTAACGGTGAAGTTGTGCGACTGCCGATAACGTCTGTTGCCAAACCGACCAAACTTGCTAGTCCGTTCCAACCGAGTGGTTAGCGGCAGCTTGAGTGGCATAGAAGTAAAAAATCTGTGCCTTTAACTACTTTTTGACAAATTGTTATGATATCTTAACTTTAGCGGAGGCTAGTTCCGACAATTTAAGAAACCTGGTTATCAAGTAACCTGATTTATGATTGACCATAAAAAAATTAAACTGAAATGGGAAAGTTATTGGTTTAAAACCTTTGGGAGATGGCGATCGTGTCCATTGAGCTGCCCAATAGACCGACCTCATCCTCGGCATATTTTTTGGAGTTGGATTGGCAGTTTTTTGGCAATTACTGCCACGTCCTATCTTGCTGTAAAAACTAATTCTCCTTTACTAATGGCTCCGTTTGGCGCTACAAGCGTTCTGATCTTTGGTGTCCCTGACAGCCCTTTGGCTCAACCCCGGAATGTCATTGGGGGCAATTTCTTAGCTGCTCTCACCAGTTTAATCATTCTGCATTTTCTCGGTTCTTCTCCCTGGGCGATGGGAATGGCTGTTTCTAGTGCGATCGGAATTATGCAGATTACCAGAACTCTACATCCGCCTTCGGGAGCAGTTGCCTTAGTCGTCATGATGACCCAACCAGACTGGAAATTTTTGCTAACACCTGCTTTTGAGGGATCAATAATCTTGGTCTTGTGCGCCGTCATCTTTAATAATTTAGCGGCAGAAAGGACGTATCCCAACCACTGGTTATAGCATTGTCTCTAATTCTCTCATCCTTCCCCAGGGTGCACTACCCAAAATTGGGATGCTCCCTCGATTCCTTCTTTTTTCTTCCTTCTTTCTGACATCCGTTACATCCCGTAGGGTGCAACGGAAGCCGAACTTCCTTCTGCTAGATCAATCAAAAAACACTGATTTGTCCGGCGTTGGTCGAGCACCCTTTTGAAAGCGTTCCCAAGACTGCTTTAATCGAGCCGGCGCCGGATATTCTTTATCGTAAACCACTAGGACATTCGTCAAATTCCGTCCCGGCGGCAATAAAATCTCCCCTTGATGAGCCAAACCCACGGAAGCGCCCCCGTCCAAATTCATAGCTTCAAAACAGCCGATCCTCTGCATAACTTTAGCTTCTGCTTCCAAAGACAAACTATCAAGAAAAGTCACCAAAAATAACTTATCTCTAGAAGCCGGAAAGCCGATCGCCGTTCTCGAACCCACGCCCAAAACACCAGCATCTTTAAAACCTTCCGACAAAGGAGACAGCCAAACTTTCCCCGCTTTAACCAATCTCGGCCCGCAAGTCAGAGAAAACCAATGTTGACTCCAATCCGGCTTACCTTCAATCCTAGCCGTCACCATTTCCAATTGATTTCCGGCTTTAATTCCCAAAGTCGTGCCGTAATTTTCCCATCGGCTGTATTTCAGAAACTTACCCGCCGCCACCATATTTCCCAGCACAGATTTCTGCTCATCTTTACCAAAAAAAGTCCCGTTAGCAACAACAGCAGCCCGGTAACGCGACACCATATTTTCAAAAGGTTCGTCGCCCCGCGTGACTTTAGAAGTATTTGCAAAATCTGCATTATTAGCTAACCCAATTGTCATATAAATTTCTGGGTCTGCGAGGTCAATAGTTGTGAGATAAAAACTTGCGCCAGCTACATTTTGGCTGCTGACTTGTACAGGTTTTGCTTGCTTAGCAGAACGTTTGATAATTTGAGGTTGAGACGGCTGCACAGCAGGAGAATTTTCGGGCGATTTTACAATAGGATTACTCGCCAGAGGTTGATTGGTTTTTTCCGATTTTACAATGGGATTGCTAGGGAGAGGTTGAGGAGTTTGATTTGATTGTATACTGGATAAAAAAGCGAGTGACTTTTGCCAGAGTTGACCCGCGAGAGTCAAGAAACTATCTCGGTTTTGGGCGATCGCAAAATAGTCAGCCGCAACCCGCGCCAAAGCTATACCCGTTAAAAATAAAAAAGTGCGCCGCAGCATCGGGCGACAACCTTCAGACTGTTTGCGTTTAGACATAAAAAAATCTCAGCTAGGATAGCGAACAGTTTCCTATAGCTGTGACTACAATGGGCGATCGCCTGAATTCTGAAATTACCAGTAGCAAGGTGCTCCATCGCGCACCTCACCACTAATTCAAAACTCCAAACTCTTGGCCTAGCCGGTATTCCGCATCCCCGCAGCAATTCCATTAATCGTCAGCAGAGCTCCCCGCAACAATTCACCCTTACTATAACGCGAGTGAATCACCCCCGGAACCCCGCCACTACCGTGCTGCCGCAAGCGTTTCAGCAGCGAAACCTGCAACAAACCCAAAGGCACAATCGTCGCATTTCGCAACTGCACCGATCGCTGCAGCGATGGATCTTCGTCCAACAAACGTTGGTGTCCGGTAATCGTTAAAACCAAATCGCGAATCAAGTGAAATTCGGCAGCAATTTGATCAAATAAAGCCTTAAAACGCTCTTTATCAGCAGGCAAAGCTAACTCCTGCACGTAGTGTTCTGCAATCTGCAAATCCACCTTAGATAAAGTCATTTCCACCTTAGAAATTACCATTCTAAAAAATGGCCATTTCAAGTAGAAATACTGCAAAAGTTTCATGTGTTCTTCCGGTTCCTCTAGCAAAAACTCTTGCAAAGCTGTGCCGACACCGTACCAAGAAGGCAGCAAAAAGCGGCTTTGAGTCCAGCTAAACACCCACGGAATTGCTCGCAAACCGCTGATGTCTTTTTTGCCACCCCGACGGGCTGGGCGAGAACTAATTTGCAACTGGCTGATTTCTTGAATCGGGGTAACTTGGTGGAAGAAATCGACTAAATCGGGCTGTTCGTAGATTAAATGGCGGTAGTGCGATCGCGATTTCACCGACAACTCCTCCATAATCTCATTCCAAGGGTCGATGCCATCAAAACCAGTGTGCAGCAAACTAGCTTGAATTACCGCCGCCGCCACAGTTTCCAAATTGTAAAGCGCCAACTCCGGCAAAGAATATTTAGAAGCCAAAACCTCGCCTTGTTCGGTAATCTTAATTCGCCCGCTAATACTCTTTCCAGGCTGAGCCAAAATTGCCTTGTAAGCAGGCCCGCCGCCGCGCCCTACAGAACCGCCTCGACCGTGAAAAATCCGCAACTCTACATTGTATTTTTCCGCAACCATTTGCAAAGCTTTTTGAGCTTTGTGAATTTCCCAATTGCTGCTGAGGAAACCAGAATCTTTATTGCTGTCGGAATAGCCCAGCATCACCTCTTGCAATTTAAGATTTTGGATTGAGCAGTGCAGCTTTTCTTCGCTGTTTTCCGCTACTTCCTGTGCGTATCCTCCTGTTAGCAAAGCTCGATAAAGTGGCAAATCAAATATTTTTTGCATTACTTCCGGCGCTTTTTTCAAATCTTCCACCGTTTCAAACAGGGGAACTACTTGAATGCTGCTAATTCCTGTCGCCGGATCGTACAGTCCTGATTCTTTTGCTAACAGCAAAACCGCCAGCAAATCGCTGACATGGTGGGTCATGCTGATCACATAAGTTTCGCAAATTTCAGGACCAAACTCCTGCTGCATTTGCCGCAATATGCGGAAGGTATTAATCGTCTCGCAAGTTTTGGGAGAAAAGGGCAATTCTGCTGGAATTAAAGGGCGGCGAGTTTGCAGTTCAGTTGCGAGCCAAATAATTCGATCGCATTCCGACATTTGATTGTAAGGCTTGGGCAAAATTTGCAAGTATTCAGCAATTTCGCTCAAAGCGTCGGAGTGTACTGTTGACTCTTGGCGGATATCTAGGTAAGCCAAATTAAATCCGTAAATTTCTACTTGGCAGAGCAGATTTTCCAAGTCCCGACAGCTCAAACCTGTTTCGACTAAATTGTGCTCGATGAGCTGCAGCTCGGTCAAAAACTCAGCGCCCGATCGATAAAGGCCGGTCATTCCGGGATGTTCTGACAAAGCTTCGCGTTCCCGCTGCAACTCGTCTCCTTTGTAGAGCCGCCAATTACGATCGCGCGTATTTTCCAGCCGCTGCAGCACGTAGGCCAGCTTCAACCGATAAGGTTCTTGGCGGTAGCGGATTGCCCACTGCTCGTAAACCTCCGGGAATTCCGATCTGTCGCGATCGAGAGATTCCAGCAATTCCGGCAGCACGTCGCTCCAGTGCAGCGACAAACTCAAAAGTTCGTTCAGCCGTTTCACCGCGCTGATGTACTTCTGTAGCACTAAGTGGCGCTGATAGCAAGCAGTTTGCCAAGTAACTTTCGGAGTCACAGAAGGATTGCCGTCCCTGTCCGATCCCACCCAAGAACCGAACTTGCAAAAATTGTAACTAGGCGGTTTCAGATAAGGATAAGAAGCGTGCAGAGCTTGCTTGAGGCGGTGGTAGAGTTCGGGAATAGCATCAAACAGAACTTCCTCGAAGTAGTGGAGAGTGTATTCCACTTCGTCAAGTACAGTCGGCTTGAACTGGTGCAGTTCGTCAGTGCGCCACCAGAGGCGAATTTCTTCCATCAGTTGCTCTTGGAGAGCCGCCGCTTCCCAGCAAGACACCGGGTAGGGGCTTTGAGAGTCAGTTCCGAGCGCCTGAAATTTCTCGTCAACTTGGTCTAGCTGTTGGAGAATCTTCGCCATTCGTCGCTGCTTGGTGCGGATCGTGTGGCGAACAATTTCCGTCGGGTGAGCGGTGAATACCAAGCGGATGTCTAACTGATCGATCAACCGCTGAATTTGCTGGCTGGGCACGTTCAAGCGCAGCAGCATGGGGAACAGTTGGTGAAAAGTGCCGGCATCTCGGGCGATCGTCTCGCTGCTGTCTGCACCGCGAGGAGCCATTTGGGCTGGGACTGGGCCTTCCCGGTGGCGGGGGCGATCGGGGGCATCAGTTGCTTGTCCTGGTAGCTTAGAAAACATCCGACCACCAGCATCGTTGCTGCTAGCGTAAGCTAGCTGTTGGTCTCGCTGTTCGTAGTGCTGTTCGACAATGTTGATCAACTGAAAATACAGTGCAAAAGCCCTAGCGGCGCGGATGGCGGCGTTGAGGTCGAGCTTTTCGATTAGCTGTACGACATTCGACTCGCGAAAGTGAGTGGCTTGTCCCTCGGCGGAATTGACCGATCGCATTTGTTGGAGCAAATCCACCAATTCCTGTCCGCACTCCTGTCGCAGCACCGATTCCCACAAGTCCTCTACAACTTTGAGGCGATTTCGCAGAAACAGGTCTGATTTTGAGTAAGCGGGAGAATGGGAAATAGATGTTGCATCAATAGCCTGTTCTGAAGACTGGAGGACTGAACTCATCGGGCTGTTCCTCAATAGCTGCGGGTGTCTGTGAAAATTGTATGGTTTAGTTTCGCCTAAAACACTTTTGTTTGCAGTCAAATTTGAGACAACTTATTGAGACGTAGAAAGTAGAAGGCACTTATGTACAAATTATAAGCAAAGATTAGTTTTTTAACCACACATTGTACCTATTGTCAAGCTTTTATGTCACTTGACTTGCGATTTTAGATTTTAGACGATCGGCGTGAGACGATCGGCCAGAAGTGAGTTGAGTCGCGCCAAGTCGAACAATTTGAGATTTACTCCAAAGAAGAATCTGGGAAGTTGAACTAGGGTCGAAAATTTTTATCTGTCCCCGACTCCTGTCGCGGGCTGGTATCCGTTTTTGGGCAGGGTCAATCGATTTGAGATTTGAGATTTGAGATTTGAGATTGACTTGCGCGAGATAAATGCTCTTTCTTGAGGATTTTCGATTTGAGATTTGGGATTGATTCCACGGATAAATCACGTGGCGGGTACCACCTTTGAAATTCCTGGTCACAAAATTTAACTTCTAGCTGCAGCATCCTTCCTTGGGCTTTCTAATCCTGTGATTGAGGAAAGTTGAGTACGGGAAGGCGCGAACCCCGAAAGACTTCTTCGCTTTCAACGCCGATCGACGCAACAAACTCAGCAGCAGCTTTAGCCACCACCAACCCGCCCAGCATGGGTAAGGCGACCAAGCTCAATAAAATGTCTGAGGGCACTGGCAACTTTGGACTGTTAGGTGTTTGAGTTTTGAGCAAGTCTTGGTTTTCCGACGGCATAAATTCCTCCTGTGTCAATCCGTAATCCTCAGTTTACAGGGCAAATAATCATCTTGACCGCTGTTTTCTGACTAATAACTTCTGAGATCAAATCATTTGACACTCCCTGCGCTGAAGCGACAGGGATTCTTAAGCCCATAATTTATGTCTTAAAGGCGCTGACAATTCGCCCCTACTGATTCCGCTTAGATCAAGTCCAAGCATTACCGCTACTTTTCTACCAATATTGCCACAACCGTTGCAATCTGCATTGATCAACCAACCTTGAGCTGTTCGATACAAGCCACGCTTAATTCGTTTACCAGATGGAAGCCACCCTTCGGGTTTCTCGCCGAATGTAGGTAGCAAATCATTATCAACGAATGAAGCCTTTGAGGAATACGATTCTTCAGTCTCCAGAAATCTTAAGCCGTACTGCTCACACAATTGACAAATTCTATCCTTCAGTCTGCCCGTAGGAATCTGCACAAACTTTTGATTAGTTTTGCTTCCCATGTTGGCAGACTTTTTTTGTCCTTTGTTCCAGCCAAATACAACGGTTCCTATTTGATGACTCAAACAATGATTAATCACCTTTTTGGCTGCCTTGTTGACGGCATCTCGCATTTGACGATTTCGTCTCTCGGTTACGCTAGCAAGTTTTTTAGACCAAAACCCGTTAGCTTTCCCCTTCATCAAAAATGCAACTTGCTTGTTGTAACCTTGATTGAGAGACTTTATGTGCTTGCCATCAACTATAAAACTTGTACCAACGTTGCTCACACAAGTTAGCCAATTGTCTACGCCGTGGTCAATCATCAAGCATCTGGCAATATCTACATCTGATTGGACTTCAGTAGTTTTGTAGACAAACTCTAGGTAGAAACAGCCGTTTCGAGGAAGAATGCGATATTCCCGAATAGCCTTGAAATCAAGATTAGATGGCATGGGCAAGTAAAACGCATCTAGACCAAACCACACATTGACCTTGCTGCCTAGGGGAAATCTCAACATTCCGTCTTTGAGCTTTACCGACCTACCTGTAAACGTCACCACAGCCATTCCGCCTTGACGATATTTCGGCAGCTTCGGGCGGTCTATAATTATCCCATTTTTAAACGCTTTCATTAGTCCTAGAAAAGACTTGAAAGACTCTGCTACACCCGTCAGGATTTGTTGGGCTGTATCAGAGTAAAATGCTTGATAGTGTCGATTTCGATTTTCGGTTCCTAGAACCTTGTGCAACTGAGCGCGGTTCGGAACCTTGCCAGTTTTAAAATATAACTCGCGGGCATAGTAAGTCCCGCAATTAGAAAGTTTTGCAGACTCAGAACACAGATATTCGAGAATCGCCTTAATCTCTGAGTCAGCTCGAATTAAGTTTTGTTGGCAGCCAAACATGAGTCATCCTCCTTATTATACTATAGTACAGCAAAACACCGGATAAAATCATGAAGAAACGTTTAGATTTTCGGATTCAAGAGTCTGAATTTAAAATTCTTGAAGAACACTGCAAATCTGTAGGTCGGACTAAAACCGATGTACTTAGGGAATTAATCAGGAGCCTCAAAGTTAAAGAAAAGCCGTCCTAGAAGGACGGGGCTTCAGACCCAGTTTCTTGGTGACATCCGACGAAAGATCTCCTGCAAGCGATCGTCCCCCCGTAGACAAGTCTATAAATATCTTGTCGCGAGATCATAAGCTCGCACTCGGAAAAAACGCTTTGTATAAAATCGGGATACTCCCCGAAGGCGCTCGTGGGACTCTCTCCGCGGAGCATGGCGAAACCCCAGCACTACAGTCAGAAAATAATAGACATTTCCCGAAAAGCCAGTCTTGAACAGGCAGGAGACCTGTTCCACAAGAATTATGAGAGAGGTTTAATTATTATTCGGATGCAAACGGAAACGATATGACTAATGACGAATAACTTCTTGCTTGGCTTAATTTGGACTTATCTGTGCCAAAATGTCGAGGTATTATCAAAAAAATATTCTCCAACGACTCGAAGCCGAGGGGATACAAGGCAAGACACTAAGTCCAGCATGGCTTAAACCAGACAAAACGGTGAGGCTCGGCAAATCAAATAATTGTCTGTAAAATCTGTAACTGTGCTATTTCTAGAAAACAAAACCAGCTTTGGCAAAATTTAGAGTTTCATGTTGAATGCGAACGGGAGCATATTGGCAGACAATCGATCGAGCGCCTCGCAGTGGGCCGGGGAAGCTTTAGGGCTTCCCGAAGTTCAAGTACAAGCGCGTTTGCGCGGAAATCACCTGCACATTTTGTGCGAAGCAGCGCAGTGTCCGTCTCAAGAATTGGTGACGGCGAGATTTACCAACGCCCTCGAACACACTGATTTAACGCAACTGCTGCCCGATCGACCTAAAATTTACCAGTTGTTTCTGTGTGGGCGCAAAATCGGTTCCCGACAAAATGACTGGACAGTCCGGCTCGATTGCAGCAGTCCCAAGCGACAGCAACAGCCACAGCAACCGGAACCAAAAGTTGCCGAAGTGCCCCCGCCAGCGAGTTCCCCCGACGAACCGCCAGCAAGCCCTAAAAGAGGCGGATTTTTCGGCAAATTTAAGAATGACAACCAGAAACTCAAACAGACACCAAAACCAGTAGAAACAGCAGCCCACCCGCCGCAAGTACGGGAAGAACTGGATTTTGACGCCGACAGTCTGCCCATCGCCTCCCGCATTGAATACCCAGAAGCTTTTGAAACTTCCCCCGTGACGATCGACACGGGGGCTGCTGCGACGCGGGAAGCCGTCGGTTCCGCCGTTCCCCCGCAGCAGAAAGCCAACCGTGGCGCAGTGGCTTTGATTCAATCCCCCCAAGCTGACTCAGGCGAGGGCGAGCGCGATGGAACATTAACGGTTTCGCCGGAAACGTTGGCGCGCCGGGGCTATCCAGATGCGATCGCCAGCTATCTCAGCGAAATCCTAGGGCCGATGGGAGTTTCGGTGAAAGTAAGCATTCGCGAAAAAGAACTCAAAACCAGCCGAGAAACCCTGCCGGTGAATGGGCCGGAAAATATCAAGCCCAAGGAACGCCGACTGCTGGTGCTGTGCGAGTCAGCTTACAGCCCCGACCCCTCATTGCTGGCCGAACCCATCGCCGGCAGGCTACGGAAACTGCAACTAGAGGATTTCCGGGAAGCCGTGATCGCCAGCCAAGTCAGCGGCGAAGCGAAGCCGGACTGGCTGCTGCGGGTGGATTTGACTTCGCCGGACAAAATTCTTAAGGAATGGGCCAGGTGGGGAGACGTACAGTCGATCGCCAAACTGCTAAATCAACACTTGGCGGCATCGAGAGTCGAAGTGCGGGCTACCCTCAAAGAAGCAACACTCCACCTGTTTTGCAGCAAAACTGCCAAAAAAGGACAAAAGTCTAAACGGCAAGAATACCCCGACAAGCAGCAAACCACCGAGGCGATCGCCCCTTTGTTAGCCTCCTTTGCGCCCCAAGGCATCCGCGCAGCTACTATCTACGGCGTAGAACCAGCCAAGGACTCTCAGGCGGCGCCGGAGTCCCCCGTGTGGATAGACTGGGTAGACTTGCCAGCAGCCCACCACCCCGACTTGGCTGCGAACGCTAGAACGCTGGCGATCGAGGGCGACCAATTGGCTTTGACTTTTTTATTGAACAGGTTGCTCAACCCCAATCTCAGACGCAAGCTGGAAACAGGAGGGATTCGGGCTGTCGTGCTGCAAAAAGCCAACGTGCTGCACGTCATGACAGAAGCTCTGACTTGCCCTTCTCAGTCGAAGATAGGCCAGCCGGTGGTCAAATTTTTGCGACAGTTACAAATTCCGGGAGTGGCAGGGGTGCGAGTCTACGGACGGCGCGCCGGCCAGAAACTGCCTCTGTGGCGCTACGCAATCGACCTCAGAACGGCTGTTGACGAGGAATCAGCGACGGCACCCGCACCTGCTCCCTCGCCAGTGGCGGTGTTGGAAAAAGAACCGGTGCCGGAGTTTGCGCCGGAGGAGGATGGGAGTTTTTCGGGTTTGGGCGACAATTTGGTGTTCGATGCTCCGACGCCCAACTCCTGGCGGCCCCGTTTCAAAATCAGACTCCCCGGATACAATCTGGGCGAGCAGTTAGTTCAAGCTGCGGTGCAACCGCTTGTCGCTTCGGGTTTGTTTGTTCCCAACGATGGTTTATCCACGAATGCTGCTGCGCCGGGGGGCGTGAGAGCCGATCGCGCCGCCGGCATGGCTGTGATTTGGGCGATCGCCGGCTGTCTGCTGACGTTCAATACCGATTGGCTCCTCGGTCTATTTCTGCAATCTGCGACGGTCAGTCAAGCTCCTAGCGCCTCCGAAGTTTGCAGCGGCCCAAATTGTCAAAATTCATCCCCCAAGGCTGTGGACGATGTTACAGCCCAACTTCCGAAGGAAACCCCGAACCCCGTTCCCGCTGCTGAGGAGGTGAATTTGCCTCAAACTCCGTTGCAGCAGTCGCCGGAAGCCAACCGGCAAGAGGCTTTTAATGGCTCTGGGTTTACGAAACCGGGAAATACTAGCGTTCCTGTAGCTGATGTTTCCGCTCCTGCGGTGTTCCCAACTTTGAGGAGCGAGCAGCTTGACGATCAGATAGCGCGCTATCAAGAGTACATTCACCTGCACAAAAAACCGCCGGATATTTTAATTGTCGGTAGTTCGAGGGCGCTGCGGGGCATCGATCCGGCGGTTTTGGAAACCGCTTTGGCAGCTTCGGGTTATCCGGGGCTGAGGGCTTACAATTTTGGGGTTAATGGAGCTACTCTCCAAGTTGTAGATTCGATCATCCGCCGGATTTTGCCGCCGCAACAACTGCCGAAATTGCTGGTGTTGGCTGACGGGGCGAGGGCTCTCAACAGCGGGCGGCCGGATTTGACTTTTAGTGCGATCGCTTCTTCGGAAGGTTACAGACAATTGAGCCGGGGTAGTTTTCTGATCCGCACCAATCAATTAGAATCCGAAACATCGAAGGAAAGCGCCAACAATCCGGTGGCGACTGCGACTGAATTGGTGAACAATTTGGGAGAAGCTCAAGCTAATGTTCAGCAATTGGTTAGTCAAAAGTTGGTTGAGGGTTCTGCAACTTACAAAAAGCGCGATCGACTTAAAGGGTTTTTGCGATCGATCATTAATCCCTCATCAGCCCCTGTTGCAACCGACAGCCTCCAAACTGCAGCCCTGGGTGAACAAACAACTGAAAACGTTCAGCCCACTGCTATGAGTAAACCCGTCAGCGAGTATCAACCAAATGGCTTTTTGCCGATCGATATACGCTTCAATCCCGAAACTTACTTTCAGAAGCACCCGAAAGTATCTGGTTATTACGACTCCGACTATCAAAATTTTAAATTGGTAGGCGAACAAGCTCTAGCACTCAAAAATCTGATCGAATTTACCAAAGTTCGCAACATCAATCTCGTGTTTGTGAATATGCCTCTGACTGAAGATTATTTAGACCCAGTGCGGACAGGTTACGAACAAGAATTCCGGCAATATATGCAAGAATTAGCAGCTCAAAGCGGACTAATTTTCCTAGATAAGAGTTTATTGTGGCCCCAGGCGCGAGAATCTTTTTCCGACCCCAGCCACCTCAACCGTTACGGTGCTGTTGCAGTGTCTAAGCGGTTGGCTCAAGATCCCATGATTCCCTGGCCGGCGAAACAGTAGTTATAATTTTTGAGTGGTGAGTTATTTTAGAAGTTAAATGCTCCCAACGTTGGGAGTGCGGCGCGACTATCTCAAAACTATTCTTTCCTGCGGCTAAATACTGAAAGTAAGCAACCCCGGTCTGAAGACACGGGGCTTTGGCAAATAAGCTAAAGCCGTGCTTACCCGCCTAAGCCTTAACTGGCTACGTTGTTGGGGTCAAAACACCGGAAAATGCGACGCTAGTTTTCCGATCTGTTGTTTGGAATTAAACAATTCTCAGGTCACTGGAATAGTGTTGCAAGCGTAAAAAGCCCTTATAACATTGGCAAAGCGAACTTTACGAGAAATCGAAGGGACACAACAATGTCTATCCAACCATATTACGTTTTTGTTCTAGATGCTAACCGCAAACCACTAACACCATGCAAACCATCTTTGGCACGCAAACTGTTAAAGGTTGGCAACTGTAAAGTTTTCAGGCTTTACCCTTTCACACTCATTGCGCGACGTAGTTAAGCTACGTGTTCTGAGTGGAGAGCCTTCTCTCCCAACGGATTTCGTCCCGT
>NZ_JAUBTR010000041.1:0-60634 GCF_036705045.1 Microcoleus sp. BR0-C5 | reverse complement strand
GCCGTGTCTCAGTCCCAGTGTGGCTGATCGTCCTCTCAGACCAGCTACCGATCGTCGCCTTGGTGGGCCTTTACCCCCCCAACTAGCTAATCGGACGCGAGCTCATCTTCAGGCTATAAATATTTTCCCTTTCGGTACATCGGGGCTTAGCAGTCGTTTCCAACTGTTGTCTCCGTCCTGAAGCCAGATTCTCACGCGTTACTCACCCGTCCGCCACTAACGTATTGCTACGCCCGTTCGACTTGCATGTGTTAAGCAGACCGCCAGCGTTCATCCTGAGCCAGGATCAAACTCTCCGTGTTGTTGAGTTCTTTTGGCTATAGTCAAGTTACTCAGGCTTTCACAAATCTGTGTTTTCCTTTTTCCTTGACTTTTTTCTCGTTGTTTGTGATATTGAGTATCAGCGATGCCTTTACTCTCAATCCTTCATTTTTTTGACGAGGTTAATAGTGCTTTAAGCTTTCAAACTATTCTTTTTTCTAGGTTCAGTTCTGTGCCTTAAGTCCGCGGTGTGAACCGCCTTCTCTCTGGCGCTTTATTAATATACTTATTTCGCAAGGGGTTGTCAAGCTTTTTGTGAAACTATTTTTGACTTTTTTTGAAAGGTATACACACCAAGGGTTTTGGCTGTTGATCGATGCTCCGGTATCCGATCGCCCAATCCGCTTTTCCGGATCTCACTTGTTTGGGGCGTAATTCTCAGGTTTTTTCGGGGACTCGGACGCTAATGGGTAGAATATCTCTACAGACACAGACAGATGCTCTATATATATGTGTTCGATCGCCCGCTTATGAAAAAACCTGCCGCTCGCCCTAGTGCCTTATTCATTACCTGCGCTTCACTGCTGATCGCTTGCACTCAGACGAACACTCCCCAGACATCGACTACAGTATCTCCAGGTACTTCGCCATCTCCGGCAACTTCGCCACAGGGTTCGGCTGCGGGGAACTCTACCGCTATTCCCGTTGGGGTTGGGGTGGCGCAAACTAGCAATGTGGCTTTACTCGGCCAGGAACAGGTGGCTGGGGCGAAAATTGCTGAGAAATATTTCAACGATAAGGGCGGTGTGGATGGGACGCCGATTAAACTGGTGTTCCAAGATACGGGTGGAGATGAACAAGGGGCTATTAATGCGTTCAACACTCTGATCAATCAGGATAAGGTCGTGGGGATTGTGGGCCCAACTCTATCACAGCAGGCTTTTGGTGCCGATCCGATCGCCGATCGCGCAAAAGTTCCCGTACTCGGACCATCCAACACCGCTAAAGGCATTCCCCAGATTGGCGATTATGTGGCCAGAGTCTCCGCCCCTGTCGCCGTGGTAGCACCTAATGCAGTTAAAGCGGCCCTGAAGCAAAATCCCAATATTAAGAAAGTAGCCGTGTTTTTTGCTCAGAATGATGCTTTTAGCAAATCTGAGACTGAAACTTTTCAGACAACGGTTAAAGATATGGGACTGGAATTGGCAACAGTCCAAAAATTCTTGACTACTGATACAGATTTCCAATCTCAAGCCACTAATGGGATAAATGTCAAGCCCGATTTGATAATTATTTCTGGGTTGGCTGCAGATGGAGGCAATTTAATTAAGCAGTTGCGGGAGTTGGGCTACAAAGGCGTTATCATTGGGGGCAACGGTCTGAATACTTCCAATGTATTTTCGGTTTGCAAGGCTCTTTGCGATGGGGTTTTGATTGCCCAAGCATACAGCCCGGAATATCAGAATGAGATTAATAAGGCTTTTCGTGATGCTTATCGCGCTCAATTCAAGAAGGAACCGCCTCAGTTTAGCGCTCAAGCTTTTACTGGCGTACAAGTTTTTGTTGAGTCATTAAAAGAAATTAATGCTAAGTCGAAGGTTAGCCAAAAGCCTTTGGCAGAATTGCGTACAGATTTGAATCAGCAGTTGTTGAGGGGAAAGTACGATACGCCTCTGGGGGAAATTTATTTTACGCCGGAAGGTGAAATCAATCAGAAAGAGTTTTATGTGGCACAGATAAAAATGGATGCTGATGGAAATAACGGTAAGTTTGAGTTTTTGAAATGAAGTCAGAACACGGATTTTGACACGGATACACCGATGAGTTATTGAGTGTGACTCTGAAGTCTCCCCCCCGGCCCCCCAAGGGGGGAAGTCAGAAGTCAGAGTAAAAATTGTATGTTTTTTGTTGTTGAATGATTTCGGCGTGAGGCTCAATTCTTAACTGGTGATGGACTTAACTCTGTTTCTGCAACAATTTTTGAATGGTTTGTCGATCGGCAGCGTGTATGCTATTTTTGCCCTGGGATACACCCTAGTGTTTTCTATTCTCGGAATTATTAATTTTGCTCACGGTGCAGTGTTTACTTTGGGTGCTTATTTCACTTATGCGCTGATGGGCGGTGCTTTTGGTTTTAACGGGTTGTTGGCTAATGCGAGAATTCCCGTGCAGTTTCCTTTTGCTGTGGCGCTAATTTTGGGCAGTACGCTGGCTGGTTTGGTGGGAGTAATTGTTGAAAGAGTTGCTTTTTTGCCTTTGCGCCGAAGACACTCAGATCCTCTGCTGACGGTGGTTTCTAGTTTGGGTGTGGCAGTTGCGATAGCTAATATTATCCAATATCTGGTAGGGGCGGAAATTTACACTTTTCCTGCTAACACTTACGGCTATTTACCTGCTGCAATTAATTTCGGAACAGTAGATAAACCTATTCCGATTCGGACTGTTCAAATAGTAATTTTCGTGGTGTCAGTTGCGATTGTGGCTGTCTTAACTTACTTAATAAATTTCACTAAGTTTGGCAAAGCAATGCAGGCGGTGGCTGAAGATGCTACTACTTCTAGTCTGTTGGGTATTGATACTGACAGATATATTGTTTTGACGTTTTTTGTGAGCAGTTTTCTGGCTGGTTTGGCGGGGAGTTTGGTGGGTTCGAGTGTGAGTATTGCTGGGCCGTATTTTGGTATTGCTTTTGGTTTGAAAGGTTTGGCGGTGATTGTACTTGGTGGATTAGGGAGTATTCCTGGGGCTGTTTTGGGTGGGTTTATCATTGGTTTGGTGGAGGCTTTTGTGCCGGGAGATTTTTCGGCTTATAAGGATGCTGTTGCTTTTGGCATATTGTTTATGATGCTATTGGTTAGACCGCAGGGTTTGTTTGGTCGGCGTTTGATTCAAAAGGTGTAAAATAGATAATTAGGTGATTAAAATTGGGGCGATGGTTCGACGCTTCGCACGCACCAACGGCCACGGGGGATTGCCCCCTAAAGAAACTAATTATATCGGAATGATTTAACCGCAGAGGACGCAGAGAACGCAGAGAAAGAGAAGAGAGAAATGAATGATTATGAGGGGACTGGATTTGAGATGAAGTTGGTATTTAAGTATGTTTATTATTTAAAATAAAATCATGGCTGTATTTTTTACTACTTATGGGTTTCTGATTGTCTCGATGTTGTTGGGTGCAATGTTGGGAATGTCGCTGTATTTGCCTCTAATGACTGGTCAGTTGTCTCTCGCTAGCCCTGGTTTTTATGCGTTGGGTGGGTATATTGCGGCGATTTTGTCTACGACGGTGTTTAAGCCGACAGGGGGTTTGTTTCCTCTGCCATTGCTGTTGGGGGAGATGATAATTGCAGGGGTTGTTTCGGGGTTGCTGGGGATTTTGGTGGGAATTCCGGCGCTGCGGTTGAGTGGGATTTATTTGGCGATCGCAACTATTGCTTTTGTGGAAATTTTGCGGGTTTTATCGCTGAATCTAGACATCACGGGCGGGGCTGTGGGCATTTTTGGGATTCCGCAACCGTTTGGGACGCCGATCGAGTATTTGTGGATTGTACTACCTTTACTTTTGGTAAGTATGGCGATTGTCTATCGGCTGGAACGGATTCGGGTGGGGCGGGCTTTTGCTGCGATTCGGGCTGATGAATTGGCTGCTGATGCGATCGGCATTAACCCGACTTTTTATAAGGTTCTGGCTTTTACATTGGGTGCTGTTTTAGCAGGGGTTGTCGGTGCGGTTAGCGCGCATTTTCTCAATACTTGGAACGCCCGTCAAGGTACTTTTGATGCTAGTATTATTTACTTGACTTCTGTGTTGATTGGTGGTAGCAGAACTTTTGTAGGGTCTGTTTTGGGCGGGATGGTTTTTACTGCTTTGCCGGAGGTTTTGAGGGGGATGGCGACTATTGATGGATTGCCGGTTTGGTTGGCGCAATTTCTGCGGGATGGGCGGTTAATTATTTTTGGGTTGCTGATTGTAGTAGGGACGATATTTTTTCCACAAGGGTTGGTGACACCGGAGTTGTTGAAGAAGTTTAGAAAGGGCGATCGCACTTCTGTTTAAAAAAAGATAGCGTTACGATTTCGCCCCATCCTCATCAATGGCTATATCAAGGATGTACAATTATTAAGAATTTTATTATTTAGGTGGTAAGAATCATATTACTTTTTCTTGATTCTGGCGTTATTCTTGGTAGAATCCGAAGCTTCTGCTTTGAACCGATCGCATAAGTTTTGTGCCATCAGTTGACTAACTTGCTCATGGCCTTGACTATTCCAATGACCGTCACAGCACATAGCATTGGGAAAGCCATGTAGACAAGTTTGATTTTTTTCTGCATACTCTAGCAATCGTGGGACTGTATCCAATGTCGTAATATTCAGGCGATCGCCAAGGGCTTTGATTCTCTGATTAGGATAATACAAGTCCTTAATCTTAAATCGTTTCATATAGCTTTGACGCATCATAGGCTCAGGATTGACTTGAACTCCCGAACTAACAATCAAAATCATAAAATCTGCCTTTTTGGTCTTGACTTCCTGATACATTCGTGTAACTAATTCCTCAGTTATTTGCCAAGCCTCTTTCCATACTGGATTGATAGGTTCTTGAAAGTTATGAGCTGAACGCTTTTTTTCTGTGGCATCAACTAGACGTTTCTTATTATTTAAATCAATTTGTCTGAATAATCGCAAAATGCGTGAATTATTGACCAACCAAGTCGGAAGATAATCAACAGATGAAAATTCTAAATAATTATGTTGTCTTTGTGAAATGTTCAGCCCTGAATTATCTAAAACTAATTCGCCATTTTTATATACGAAAAATGGCTTACGTTGAGAAAATTCAAGTTTTTTTGAATTATTAATGATATCGTTGCCAGGAAGAAAAGCTAAGATAACTAAATCTGGAGAATATTGCCAGACTTTATGGCGCAGAGTGATTAGTTCTTGATCTGTCCCATAGCCCTGAACCCCAAAATTAATTACCTCTACTTTGCGATCGCCTAAAGCAGCACATTGTTTATTGAGTTGCTTTCTCATTTTCCACCAAAAAGTATTTTCCATCGGCACTTGTAAAGATTCGGCAAAGGAATCTCCTAACACTGCGATCCGAAAAGTGTTTGGTGGTTTCTCCTTGGTATGTTCGCGATCGCGCAAACCATCTTTATTTGCGCGAATTAAGGAGCTATCGCCTTCCCCATGCCACTCGAAAGACGTACCCGGTTTCAATGACCAACCAGCGGGATCGTCTAATGTGTAACTTGCAAAAGAAGCAAGATCGCTTGGTTTTTCTATACCTTTAATTCCCCCCAGATGCAGAGCTAATTCTCCCATAAAAACACCGGCCATAATTCCTCCCAAAACTAGGCTGAGTTTTTGCGCCCATAAACTTAGTTTTTTCATCTTAGTTTTTTCAAAAATAAAAATAGGCTCTCAATCGCCGCGACTATCTCACAAAGACAATCCCTACAGACAATTAATGTTTTTCTTGCGAAGCTAATTTTATGCTTTTGAGTATCATATATCGATCGCCCAAAAGTGCAAAGGGAAAAAAGACGGATAAAGGCGGGTATTTATCAAATTTGGATAAAGGCGGATAAAGACGGATAAAAGCGGATAAAGGCGGATAAAGTCGGCTATACTAACCCTAGTTATCTGATACCCCTACTGATGGACACTGCCCATATATTGCAATTTGTAGATGAAGTGCTCAGCCCGAAGACAGGCAAACATCTCAATGACTTGCAGCGTAAAATTATCAAGGGAATACTGAACCGACACAAGTATTCTGATATTGCAGGTACTTACGGTTGTACCGCGGGTCATGCTAAGGATGTAGGTTACAAGCTTTTACAATTGTTATCGGAGGTTTTTGATGAAGCAGTTGATAAAGGTAATCTGGAATCAGTTTTAGAACGTCAATTAAACCTGAAGATAAATTTGGGCGATCGTAATACGACTTATTTTGGTAATAGCAACACAATTAACTATATCAATGCTTGCTCAGAAGTACCCACTACTAGCACCGAGAAAAGTCAGCCTCCGAATTCTGAATCTCAGGGCAACAAGAATCAAGTTAAGATTGAAGCGGTGGGTAAGTTACGGCAGCTTGGCTTGAGCGATGAGCAAATTGCAGAGGTGCTAGGCTTAGCCTTGGAGGTAGTGAAGCAGATGGATTGAAGAAAATGAGTTTATTAAAAGTGTCAAAGGTATTGTAAGCTAGAAAAATAAATGAGAGGTACGATCGCGCAACCTATTGTTGTTTTTTTACAAAGTAACTAAATTAGGCTATTTACGGAAACAAACCTAAACGAATCCATAATTGTCGCGCTATTAACTGTGCTTGAGAGTTCATTCCCAAACTCTCAACTGTTACTCTACCTGTTGGTGTCCTTCCTGCGATCGCACCAGACTCAGTTTGCACTTGAAAATGCTCGTCCCATCTATCTTGTCTTGGGTGAAAAAGGGAAACTTGTGTGTTAGACGTAGCATCAATTCCGCTTGTATTAGTTCCTTTCCGAAGATTGCAAGAGCGACAAGCTAATGCTAGATTTGAAATTTCATCATTACCGCCTCGATAAAGCGGAACAATATGTTCAACCTCAAAAGGAAAGTTGAATACGATTTCAGGCGCGCGACAATATTCGCAGCGATGAGCAGCGCGATCGGCTACTAAAGTGTAGTAAGGGTTCATTAACTAAATTATTGTACAAGAGCCGATGTCCGAACTGTAGCAGCTTTGAGTTCAACCTCGACAAGACTTTCTAATTCTGCTTGTTCTTTAGGAGAAAGAGTTTGTCCTCGATCGCGTGCTGTACGCCACAAATTCATTAATTCTGATAATCTTTTTTGTTGTTGGACAGTAAAGAATTCGTCAGGGTTAAAGCTTTGAATGACTATTAATGCGCTGAAGTTTATTTCACCTAACAAAGCCGTTAAAGCATCTAAAGCTTGACCAGCAGTTTGGCCAACTGACTCCCGATCGCCCGCAATAGCACGATAAGATTTCTCGCCGCTGGCATTAAATACAGGCAGGATAGCTACTGTAGTCATATCTCCTTCTATATCTGTTGTTTATTAATGGTAACATTCAAGATGCTATATTGTGCGATCGCAATTCAATGGCTGCGATTTACACAATATTCTGCCAGATTGTGATAGTTTTGTCACTGCTGCCGCTAGCAAGAAAATCTCCTTCCGGGCTAAAATTAACGGAATAAACCGAATTAGTATGCCCAGAAATATTACAAATTTCTCCACCGTCTTTAACTCGCCAAATCTTGATAGTTTGATTGCTGCTGCTAGCCAGAATCTCGCCATCGGGACTAAAAGCAATAGAATCAACATACCAAGAATGTCCTGTAATAGTTAAAACTTCTTGCCAATCTTTGACCCACCAAATTTTAATAGTATTGTCATGGCTGCCGCTAGCCAAAAACTCTCCATTTGGACTGAAAGCTATGCAGCGAACGGAGTCTGTATGACCTGTAAGTGTGCGAAGTAGCTTCCCATCTTTAACTCGCCAAATTTTGACGGTTCTGTCCCAACTGCAGCTAGCAATAGTTTCACCATCAGGGCTAAAAGCGACAAAATAAACTAAATTGATGTGACCCGCAAGCGTGCGAATTTCTTGCCCGTCTTTGACTCGCCAAATCTTGATTGTTCTGTCCCAACTGCTGCTAGCAATAATTTCGCCATCGGGACTGAAAGCTGCGCCGTAAACGGAGTTACTGTGACCGATCAGGGTGCGGATTTCTTGTCCATCTTTCATCCGCCAAAGTTTGACAGTTTTGTCGTGGCTGCTGCTGGCTAGCATCTGTCCGTCCGGGCTGAAAGCTACTGTATAAACCGAGTTAGCGTGTCCTGTGAGGGTGACAATTTCTTGCCCGTCTTCAACTCCCCACAGCTTGATTGTTTTGTCATCGCTGCCGCTGGCTACAACTTCTCCGTTGGGACTAAAAGCCACAGAGTAAATTAAGTTTTTGTGACCTGTGAGGGTGTGAAAACATTGCCAGTTATAGGTTTGCTTTTGGGGCGGGGCGGGAGTTTTTCCGGGTTTAACTAACTTGGAATTTGTTTGAGGAATTGCTAGGTCGATCGCAATTTGGGGATTAATTTCTTTTAATACTTCAACAGCCGTTTGATAGCGGCGGTTAGTAGCATTTTCAATCATTTTGTCTAAAATTTTCCCTAGTTGTTCACTCACGGGGTTGTTAGCCAAATACTGTCGCCATATCCAGGCATCTTCACCAGGATCGAACAGGTCAAAGGGGGAAACTTGAGTTAGCAAATACAAACAAGTTACGCCTAAACTGTATAAATCGCTGGTAAAAAATGCTTTGCCTCTAGCTTGTTCGGGGGCAATGTATTCGGGGCTGCCGATGCTGGTTCCTGTTTTGAGTAATGCCGTACCTGTGGCAATTTTGGCAGCGCCAAAGTCTACTAAAACTAATTGTTTGTCGGCGCGGCGGATGATATTTCCGGGTTTGATGTCTCGGTGAATAACGTTGTGGGAATGGATGAAGTGAAGTACGGGAAGTAAGCTGTTGAGTAAGTCTTGAATTTGAATTTCTGTAAATGTGCCTTCTGTTTCTACAATTTGTGCTAAGTTTTGCCCGTCGATAAATTCTTGGACTACATATTGTCTGCCCTCTTGGATGGAATAGGCTAATAGTTCGGGAATTTGAGGGTGTTTGCCCAATTCGTCTAATCGCATTGCTTCTTGTTCAAAAAGTTCGGCTGCTTTTTTGCTGTTGCGATTGCTTGCTGATGGGATGAGTTGGGTTTCTGCGGGTAAAAATTGTTTGATGACGCAGCGGGGTTTTGAGGGTTTGTCTTCGTCAACGGCGAGGAATGTTCTGCCAAAACCGCCTTGTCCGATCGCCTTTATAGCCCGGTAGCGATCGCGCAGCAGCAGTTTTGAACGGCAATGTTTGCATAATTTGACTGCGGGGGGATTTTGCGGCTTGGAACAGTTAGGATTCAGACAGTAACTCATTCGATTTTAAATTTCGGATTTGTGATTTTTGATTTTAACTTTTTGAATATTTCTACAGCGCAGTAGATATTATACCTCATTAGCTTTTTAGGAACGGGCTAGAAGCCCATTCGACAAGAAATTCACTCTTTGTGGAATGGGCTTCTAGCCCGTTAAGCGAGAATGGTGCTCTGGGCGTGAGTTCCGGGATACCTTACTATATATGCCAGTTGCGTCAGTTCTGTTTTAGAAGTTCCACATAACGGGGTTATCGTCTAAATGATCGGTGACTGTTCGCCCGATCGCGTCAATTTCTTTTAATTCTTCTTCACTCAATTTTACCTCAGCAGCTTTAGCATTTTCGGCTGCTTGTTCCCCGTCGCGCGCGCCGACAATTGCATTTGTTTGTGGCTGGGAAATCAACCAGGCTAAAGCTAAGTTGCCCAAGCTTATCTGGTGGCGATCGGCAATTGGTCTGAGTTGATTTAATGCTGTTTGCACTCGGTCGTAATTTTCTTTGATGAACAGCTTATTTTTGGCGCGGTGGTCGCCTTCTTCAAACTTGTGTTCTGGCCCGAATTTACCTGTCAATATTCCTTGAGCTAGAGATGAATAGGCAATGATGGAGATATGATTGTCCACACAATAGGACATCGCATCTTTTTCTACCCAGCGCCAAAACAGAGAATATGGCGGTTGCAAGCTGTCGATGCGTCCGTATTGGGCCGCTTCTTCTATTTGGGCGCGGGAGAAGTTGGAAACGCCGATCGCCCGAATTTTTCCCTGTTCTTTTAACTTGTTCAGGGCGTCCATTGTTTCTGCAATTGGCACTAACTCGGAATTCCAACTGCCAGCGGGCCAGTGGATTTGGTAAAGGTCGATATAATCGGTGTTGAGGTTTTTTAGCGATCGATCGCACGCTTCGATTACCAACTCGGGTTTCAGGTGGTTGGCAAAAACTTTGCTAGCATAAACTACTTGCGATCGTACATCTGAAAGTGCTTGACCGATAATTTGTTCCGAATGCCCTTCTCCGTAAACCTCTGCCGTATCAAAGGTGGTAATACCTGCCTCAAAAGCCGCGCGCATTGCTTTGACAGTTTCAGCATTCTCAATTCCCACCCACATCCGCTTCCCAGCTTGCCAAGTCCCCATAATTATCGGGGTAATCTGAATTTGTGATGTCCCTAATTGTCGCTTTTGCATACCCTAAGTCCTCATTTATATTTTTAGTATTCACCCTCAAGCTCTCTAATCTTAACAGAAAAAAGTTGGGTAGTAATGCACAGTAATGATATCGTTTTCTTATGCAATAATTATAGTGATGTACAAAGTTAAAAATTACCCCAATATGGTTGGGCAGTTTTTTTGATAAAGACAAGCTTTTACCAACCAAACGAGAAATTCGCTGCATTAAAGTATTATTAAGTCTTTCAATATAACTGGTTTCTCCCGATTATTTACCTACAGGTCGATGTCTTTTAAAAAGTAGCACTTCTGAATAAGATTCCCAAAAATCCGTATAACAAACAGCACATTGTCTATAGACCAATACGGTTCAGTTAATGTTTTTTTGTCCGAAGAGAGCTTTGGGCGAAGCATAAGCCCTTCGGGCAGGATTCGCCAACGCAGGATCGGTTTTTCACAGGGTTTTGTCTCCATGAGTGTCTTATGTGAACCGTATTGACCTATGGACATTTTATTGGCAAAATACAACCTTTTGCTAGCAATCCCTCAATCCATTCTACCCTAGTCCCAAACTACCTTGTAAAGCAATAACTTAATCCTCTAAAATCAGTTTTGCATTTTTTTGTGTTGCTTGAGAACTTTAGCGGGACTGATAAATGAAATGCCCTGAGAAGATGAGGTACTAATCATGACAGCTTCAATGACAGGATCATAAACCGTTTTTTCTGCAACCCACTCCACAATAAAGTTTGCACCTGAGCCTCCACTTGTATCATCTGCTGCAATAAAAAAGTCTGTGGAAGCAAGCGGTTTGAGTTCTACTGGACTCTTAATGTCGTGCCTAATCAATTTCCCATCACTATCGTAGTAACGCACCGAAGTAATAATAATCGAATTTGTCAGATCCGTATTGCGGATACTGAGGGTGGCTGACAAATTCATGACTTGATCCTGGCTATTGTAGTGATAAATATGTGAGTAAATAGGGACATATACGGTTTGTCCCATCACAACTTTTGTTTTATCTAACGAGACTGCTCTTAGTGAAATTTCACGTTTTATATCGGGTTGTTGTCTTTGTGAGGTAGTTTGGTCCCAACAAGAGCTCAGGACGATCGCCCCTAGCGCCCAACCAACCCAGAAATCATGTTTAAACTTCATCGGCATTCATCCAAATACACCACATACATTGCAGTTACGTCTAAAGCAGAGTGCACATTCTCTTTCGTTTGAGGCGGCTTAGTGATAAGGTTTGAGCGGCAGTTCAACCTGGAACGTTGAGCCCAGGCCCACTGCACTTGTCACCTGTATTTGTCCGCTGTGTGCCTTGACAATTTGTTGGACGATCGCTAACCCCAGCCCAAAGCCTCCGCTATCCTGCGAGCGATCGGTGTCTACTCGATAGAAGCGATCGAAAATATAGGGTAAGTCCGCTTCTGAAATACCGATTCCCGTATCGATTATCTGAATGACCGCCAAATTGGAATGAAGAACTAGGCGTATTGTTACAGTTCCGCCAACGGGAGTATATTTACAGGCGTTGTAAAGCAAGTTTTCGACTACTTGCCGTAGCAAATCAGGGTCAGCCAATAATTCAATCCGTTGTTCTGGTGATTCGCAGGTCAGTTTGATATTTTGGGCTTCTGCAAGTGCGACAAACTGGGTTGCTAAATTGCTCAGCAACTCGTTGAGATTGATTAACCTGAGCGATTCCGGCGCCAGGTGCCCCTGATGACGAGCCAACAGCAGTAAATTATTCACCAGGGCTCCCATGGATTTTGCGCTATCTACAATGTTTTCTAAGGGAGGATGGTAACGTGAATCATCAGCCGCCATGAGCAACCCAAGCTGGGCATTAGTGAGAATTGCAGACAGGGGCGATCGCAACTCGTGAGAGGCATCGGCTGTAAAGCGCTGAAGCTGCTGATAGGCTTGCCGAATCGGTTGCATGGCCAGCCCACTGAGAAACCAACCTGCGAGGGCAATTAAGCCCAGTGTCAGCGGGACAGCGAGAGTTAGCACAATCTGAAGCTCAGTGAGCCTGTTTTGAGTTTCTGTCAGGGGAGTTGCAACCTGAAGATAACCGAGTACCCCTGTTCTACCTTCAACGGGTAATGTCACCTGACGCAGCCAGATTCCTTTTCCCAAAAGTGGATCGGTCGATCGAACTGTGAGATAACCAAAGGGCGTATTTAACCGATCGGGAGGAGAATTCCCAAAAAAACGAACTAACCGCCTTTGTGCGTTATACCAGCGCACGTAAATCAGATCTTCAGCAAGGGGATGGGAACCGCTGCCTAACAAGGAAACATGACTCAGATCGACCTGGTTCTGGTTTTGGCGAACTTCATAATGTACGCTGGCAGCCATGACTCTAGTTTTGTCATAGAGCAGTCGATCGAGCGCCTCTAGTTTATCTTTTACCTCAATCTGATAAATCGCCCCAGCAAACAGCACGAGAATGCTTCCCATTGAGAGGGTGAACCAACGAGCCAGATTGCGACGACTTTGATTAAACATGACTTGCCTTCACGATCGTTGCTTTTCGGGGGAAGTGAGGCGATAACCCATGCCGTAAATGCTCTCGATCCAGTCTGCCGATCCTACAGCCTGCAAGCGTTGGCGGAGTTTGCGAATTAGAACAGTGATCGCATTGCTCTCTGGTTCAGTCCCCCATTCCCACACGCCTTGTTCAATCTGATTCCGAGTCAAAACCTGTCGGGGATGGCGCATAAAATACTCCAACAACTGAAACTCGCGACTGGAGAGGGAAACGGTTGCACCTTGTCGCTCAACAGTAAGAGTATCGAGGTGGAGGTGCAGATCCTCAAGGCTGAGCGTATCTCCTTGCCAAAGGGGCGATCGCCGTCTTAAGGCCCGCACTCGTGCCATGAATTCAACCAAATCGATCGGTTTCACCAGGTAATCATCTGCACCTGCGTCTAACCCAGTCACTTTTTCAGGCGTGGTGTCTCTTGCCGTGATCATCAAAATCGGCGCTGTTTTCCCTGCTGCTCGATATTGACGACAGAGATTTACCCCACTGATATGTGGCAACATCCAGTCCAAAATCAACAAATCATATTCTTTTTCTGACAACAGCCACTGTGCCGTCTTTCCATCTTTTACCCCATCCACGCTATGTCCTGCCTGAGACAGCACTGTTTGAAGCGGCATCAGTTGCTTTGGGTCGTCCTCCACCAGCAAAACTCTCATATCTCGGCTCGCCTCCTTCGCAGCTTGCAGTTTTCAGAATTATTAGAGTTTGAGGTGATTCGCGCATCTTCTTTAAGCTAGATTTTAGGAGAGATTAAGTTGTATTAAAGTGCCAATAGATAGTATTAGGCTCAGAATGGATGGGAAAGAATAGCGGATGATTAGACGTTGGCTAAAAGCATCAGGCGCAGAGTTTTGGTTGCCATTGCCGTTTGTGGCGATCGCGTTTTGGGTTTGCTCTAGTTTCCTAATGGCTCAAGAATTACAACAACCCCAGATAGTAAAGAATAAACTTCAGGCAGATACCCAGCTTAAAGCAACGGTGTCTGTCAATATATTGCTGATCAACGCGGTGATTAACCGAAAACAAGGAACCACCCAGGTTGCGGTAGAAACAGCAGAACCCATTTTGAAGCGATTGGAATTAGAATTGCCAATGACTGACGCAACCCAGATAGAGGCAGCGATCGCGCAAGAACTCCAGTTATCACGTCAAAATGTTCGCCAGTTAGTCCGTTACGAGATCGTGGAATAAGTTTATTGTTTCAATATTGCGATCGCATCCAGTAGACCTCTTGCAAAAATCCTTTTCATCAATTGACGGGACGGGCTATCCGGCCCATCCCACAAGAGTTATTTTTTTTGTGGGACGGGCCGGATAGCCCGTCCTATTTATTTTTGCGATCGCATCCAGTCAAATAAGGTTGCCAAATCCATAGGTTTCCTGGCTGGGATCGAGCAATTCCTCAAGCACCAAGAAGCGTCCCATACTCTTGCCGCTTGAGGATTAATAACTACTGAGTGACGATTTCGTTATTGATTGAAACATTCGCTGCAGTTTGCCGAGCAATTTGTTCTGCCAATGCTTTTTGTTCTGCAGTTTGAACGCGCCCTGTTAACACAATCGAATTATCCCGATCGTCTGCGTCCAAATCGAACGGCTTGAGAGTGGCATCGGAGTCTAAGGCATCTTCTACGCGATCGGCAATATCGTCAATGTCTTGATTTTGAGGCGTCTGTGCGGTCGTGGTTGCAGGCGCTGGAGTGGTTGGAACAGTCGTATTTCCAGTGGCAGTTGTGGGAGCAGAAGTAGATGGAACAGTTGTCTGTGGAGTATTGGGGGAGGTGCAAGCACCTAAACCCAAAATAGCAACAGTGCTGACGCTGATTCCTTGCACCAATAGCTTTAATAATTGCATATTCTTTGTTTGTTTTGTTTGTTGTGAAACGCAATTTTGCCGATAAACCTCAGCATGAAGTCTTTGAGGATTTGAACTCAATATAGCCTTTCGAGCTCTCATATGAGGTACTCATGGGCATAGGCTTCCGTGGGCATAGGGCATACCTCACTTTTTTGAAAACTTGTATAAGTAAATGTACCATAGTTCATCCATCAAAAGTAATGCTTTTTACAACCCTTTTAATAAAAGGTAACAATAAATCAAATGGAGTGAACTAAGGTTGGCAAGTTTATAAGTTATCTTAATCGGTTCTCTGCCTAAGTATAGGGAGCAAATGTGATCCAAATGTGAGTAACAGAAATCAGTCGCTCACTTTTCCCTCACTTTCATCAATGACGCTAGAAACAAGACGAAATAACAAAGAAGCAGTTGGCTTGACAATAAACGTTATGACTGCAACGAATGTAGAAAAATTAGTAGAACACTCTTGGCATCACCTTTCTGTCGAGAAAGTGGCTCGGATTTTAGAGACTGACCTGGAAATAGGTCTATCTTCCCAGGTGTCAGCCGAACGGCGCGAAATCCTCGGCCCCAATCAACTAACGGCTCAGAAGCAGCAAAGTGCCTGGTTGCGATTTTTTCAGCAACTGAATCAGCCACTAATCTACATTTTGTTAGCTGCTGGGATAGTAACAGCATTTCTGAAAGAGTGGATTGATTCAGGGGTAATTTTGGGGGTCGCTCTGACGAACGCCACCATTGGTTTCGTTCAAGAGTCAAAGGCAGAGAATGCGATCGCCGCTTTAGCAAAATCTGTTGCAACTGAGGCAACCATTCTCCGCAACGGTCAAAAGCAAGTGGTTTCCTCCAGCGAACTGGTTCCTGGCGATCTCGTCTTGCTGTCTTCTGGGGATAAAGTGTCTGCGGATCTGCGGCTGATCGAAGTCCGTGACTTACAGGTGGATGAGTCAGGATTAACGGGAGAATCTGTCCCGGTTCAGAAGCAATCCCAGGCGCTAGAGGCAGACGCTGCACTGGCCGATCGCACGAACATGGCCTATACCGGAAGCCTGGTAACGTTTGGACAGGGACGCGGACTCGTCGTCAGCATTGGTGACATGACCGAGACCGGACACATCTCCCAACTCATGCAGCAAAGTACCGCACTGGAAACGCCACTGAGTCGCAAAATTGACAAATTTAGCAAAACCTTGCTCTATGTCATTTTAGGTTTTGCTGCCTTCACCTTTGTCGCAGGCATTGCCCAAAGATTTTCTTGGGTTGAGGTGTTCAAGGCATCTGTGGCCCTTGCCGTCAGCGCAATTCCTGAAGGCTTACCCGCGATTTTAACGGTGACACTGGCGATCGGGGTTTCCCAAATGGCAAAGCAGCACGCCATTATTCGCAAACTTCCGGCAATTGAGACGCTGGGCAGCACCACCGTGATTTGTTCCGACAAAACCGGAACCTTGACAGAGAATCAAATGACTGTTCAGGAGATTGATGCCGGTGGAAAGCGATATCGGGTTAGCGGTGGAGGATATGCACCAGACGGGGAAATTTCTGTAAATGGACATTCCGTTGACCGGGCGAACGCACCTGCTTTATATGAATGCCTGCAAGCAGGATTGTTGTGCAACGATTCGCATCTAGAAGTGCAAGATGGAAACTGGACTGTAATCGGTAGTCCAACGGAAGGGGCGCTGGTTGCGGTAGCCCAAAAAGCGGGGTTAATTACTGAGAAACTGGAGGAAGCGTTTTCCCGGCTCGATACACTGCCGTTTGAATCTCAGTTTCAATACATGGCAACCTTACATGACGATCGCCCACAACGGTTGATTTATGTCAAGGGTTCAATTGAGGCAATTCTCAAGCGGTGTCGCCAGATGCTCGATCAAGAGGGAGAGGCGAGATCCCTCAACCCCGCGCCGATCGAGCAAACCGTCGACAGAATGGCGAAAAAAGGGTTACGAGTTCTGGCACTTGCCAAGAAAGTTGTACCCGCTTCTCAATCTTCAATTGAGCATTCTGATATTGAGCAAGGGTTAACTTTTGTGGGTCTGCAAGGCATGATCGACCCGCCTCGCCCCGAAGCGATTCAAGCGATTGAAGCCTGTCGGTCTGCGGGAATTCAGGTCAAGATGATTACCGGCGACCATGCCAAAACAGCAGCAGCGATCGCGCACCAAATGGGACTAAATCAAACCCAAGAGGCTCTTGTTTTTACGGGTCAAGAACTCGCTCAAATGAATCCGCAGGAATTAGCCAATGCTGTTGAACAAAGCTGCGTGTTTGCTCGTGTAGCGCCAGAACAAAAGCTCCGCATTGTTGAAGCACTTCAGTCTAAGGGCGAGATTGTGGCGATGACAGGAGATGGAGTTAACGATGCTCCCGCCCTGAAGCAAGCTGACATTGGGATAGCGATGGGCATCACGGGCACTGAAGTCACAAAAGAAGCCGCAGATATGATTCTGACGGATGACAACTTTGCTTCGATCGAGAAAGCAGTTGAGGAAGGGCGCACGGTTTATAAGAATCTGCTGCGGGCGATCGCCTTCATCCTGCCCGTGAATGGTGGCGAGTCCATGACCATCTTGATTGCCGTACTTTTGGCAACCCCACTACCCATTTTGCCAGTACAAATTCTCTGGCTGAATATGGTCAGTTCAGTTACTTTGAGCTTACCGTTGGCATTTGAGCCACCCTCTCCCGATGTCATGCAACAGCCGCCTCGACCTGCCAATGAACCGCTTCTGTCTCGCAGGCTGACCGCTCGGATTTTGACAGTTTCGGTATTTAACTGGATTGCGATCTTTGGGATGTTTGAATGGATCGTCCAAACCACAGGCAATGAAGCTCTAGCCCGGACGATGGCAATTCAAGCATTGGTGGCGGCCGAAGCTTTTTACCTATTAAGCATCAGTCGCTTCGTTCCGGCGATCGTCGCCAAACTACGCGGTAAGGATGAATCAGTTGGCTACGCGGTAGCGATCGGCATTGGGGCTATTTTCATTCTCCAATTCCTGTTTAGCCAATGGGGCATTATGAATCAGTTATTCAACACTGAAGCTTTGAACCCAATCCAAGGCTTAATTTGTATCGGAGTCGGACTGCCCATGATTGCTCTGTCAGCTTTGCTAAAGCGTTTTGCACCTCTGAACTAAGTGGTTTTTGTGATGCGAGTTTCACAGCGGCTTTACCAGAAAGAATTGGTTTAAAGCCCCCAGCATAAGCGGGAGAAATTAAAAGAAAACTATTCATTACTCCCATCCTCTTCCTTCCAGATAGAGTTCGCTATAAAGCGGTCAACTGTCAACTGTCAACTGTCAACTGTCAACTGTCAACTGTCAACTGAAACACTATTTACCAATTTTGTACTGTTGAATATTGAATATTTCTCATGACTTACCAAAATCTCAAACGTGCTAGTGGCCTATTTACTAATTATCGAAACGCAAAGCAGGCGCTAGTGGAGCTAAAAAGCACGGGCTTCCCCATGCACAAGATTTCAGTGATTGCTCAACCTTCTGATAATGATGATTTGGACTCTCTGGGTGTCCAGCAAATTTTAATCACAAGAGCAGCAGGTGCACAAGTAGGCGCGATCGTAGGCAGCATAAGACTAGGTTCAGTAGCATTAATTGTTGGACTCAGCAGCCTGCTAATTCCCGGTATTGGTCAGGCCGTAGCGGTGGAAAGCCTTTTAGCAACTTTTTTGGGAAGTGGGATTGCTGCAAGTGCTGGCGGTCTGTATGGCGCACTTCAAGGATGGTTGGTGCCAGAAGAACAAGCAAGAATTTACAATAACAGATTTAACGAGGGAGATTATTTGATCGTCATGGAGGCAAGAGAAAATGAGGTCGTGATTGCTGAACCTGTCCTTAAACGTTGGGAGATTCTGACGTGGCGTGTCTGTGATGCTACATAAATTCAAGGTAATATAAGAAAGACAATTACCTTGCGGTTCCGCCTACAGCATAGTCAACCGTATCCTGTAGACTAAAACGATAGTTAATCTGTCAATTTCTTTGAGGAAAACGAGTTTATGACAGGAGTATCGGCGATCGAGTCGATTGTAGCGCAAGCACCTCCCTTGGGGAGCGATCCTGCTATAAATAGCCAAACGGCAGGAGCCATTCCTGAATTGGTCATCATATTGATCATTCTGCTGCTGATTGCAACTTTTGTTGCACTCGTAACCCAACGGTTGCGAATTCCCTACGTGACGGGCTTAGTGTTAGCAGGCTTGCCCATTACCGAGCTCTTGTCGCGTCGAATTGGTTTAGACCCATCTTTAGTATTAAATCTTTTCCTACCAATTCTGATTTTTGAAGCAGCTATCAATACCGATATCAGCCGTCTCCGCAGCACCTTTAAGCCGATCGCCCTGCTGGCGGGTCCAGGCTCGATCTTTTCCTCAGCAATTATCGCTGTTCTGGTTAAATTTGGGCTAGGGCTAGACTGGATTCCGGCATTGCTGATCGCAGTAATTCTGGCAAATACGGATACCGTCTCAATGATCGCGGTTTTTAAAGAGATCCGTGTGCCTTCCCGGCTATCCACCATCGTTGAAGGAGAAACCCTGTTCAATGATGCGGCTGCCCTGGTTTCATTCAATTTGATTCTAGTCGTTTATGCTACAGGCTCTTTTACCGTCGTGGGAGGACTTAAGGAACTGCTCGTGGTTGCCTTGGGTGGGGCACTCGTGGGTGTCATCTTAGGTTACTTGAGTCTGCCGATATTTGTTCGATTACATGACCCGTTGAGTAGTCTCTTGCTGACCGTGGCACTGGCGTTAGGAACATTCCAAATCGGGCAATTTTTGGGGGTATCCGGTGCGGTGGCTGTGGTTATCGCCGGACTCATTTTTGGCAATCTGGGGCTTTCTCGCAGTACGTCAGCCTCGGATCGAATTACACTACTGAGCTTCTGGGAGTACGCTGGTTTTGGGGTCAATACATTTATTTTTCTGCTGATCGGCATTGAGATTAACCCCCTCGTGCTGTGGAGAATTTTGCCCTCCATCCTGTTCGTCATTTTGGCGTATCAACTGGGACGGATTCTCTCGGTCTATCTGTTGTTAGCGGGGCTGCGGTGGTTCGATCGTCCGATTCCCCTGCGCTGGCAGCACGTTCTGTTTCTGGGAAACATCAAAGGCTCACTCTCGATGGCACTGGCGCTTAGTATTCCTCTGGCATTGCCAGGACGGGATAACATCATTGCGCTGGTTTTCGGTGCAGTTTTATTCTCCCTGGTAGGACAGGGATTAAGTTTACCCTGGCTGGTAAAACGACTAAAAATTAGCCGTGTTTCTGATGTAATGCAGGAAGCTGGGCAGTTACAGATTCAGTTGATCGCTTCCAAAGCGGCTCAAGATGAGCTAGATAGTTTGCTGAAAGCAGGGGTGTTGCCGAAGGCAGTTTACGAGGAGTTATGGGCATCATATCAAGCACGAGTAGCACACTCTGAGCGAGTGCTGCGCGATCTCTACAATAAACATCGGGCAGGGCAAGTACAGGGCGATCGCAGCGGGCTAGATACGATTCGACGGCGATTGCTTCTAGCAGAAAAAGGAGCAGTTAGCGATGCCCTCCGCAAGCGAATTGTCCCAGAGGATCTGGTTCATCCTTACATCAAAGATTTGGATGAGAAACTTCTAACGTTGGCAGATGACTAGCGCGAATGCCGAGGTAATCAATCATCTGGTGAACTAGCTCTGGACGGGTGACGACCAAGATGGTAGAGCCTGCTTCCAGAACAGTATTGCCGTTCGGAATCTCCAGATTGGCGCAGGCATGGCATTGATAACCAATAATCAGCGAACCTTTTGGAAAACGGGGGTCTTGAGCAATTTGAGCAACGGTGCGACCTGCCACCTTGCAATCGCCTGGAACTGGCAGCTTTAGTACCTCGACTTGCCCGTGTTCAAAGTGCATCATCGACTCGATTTGGGGATATTCAATCGCATTCGCCATTGATGCAACTGCCAAATCAATAGTGCTGATGATGTGACTTGCTCCGGCAAGTCGATAGGCTTCCATGAATTCGCGATCGCGCATTCGCACCACAATATGGGAAATGCCATAGCTTCTGGATAGGGTGATCAGCGCTAAATTCAGTGCATCATCCCTGAGTGCTGCAACGACTGCGTTTGCTTGTTTAATTCCTGCTTCCAGAAGAACCGTTGTACTCACCGCACTGCCTTCAAATGCCATTACTCCGATTTTTTCACGAGCAAAGCGACAGGCCAGCGGGTCGGCATCGATGATGGCAACCGTATGACCGACTTTTAATAGCTGCTGGGCTAAACCCAGCCCCATCATTCCTGCTCCACCAATTAATACGTACATGACTATTTTTCACCCCAAGAATGAACTTTACAGATTTATCCCTATGAGTGAGATTGTTTTTGGTTTCTATCAGTTGAATCGGTTTGTGGGGTGGCTTTTACCGGGCTTACTTATTACTTGTTCCACACTTAGTTTAATCTGCTTGTGGGGCTGGCTCCCATGCCAACCCCACAAGTGATTTTCCTCAGTTAGGTACGCAGCGGGAACCCTACATAATCTTAGGCACTTTAAAAAACTCCCCATCGCGATCGGGAGCTCCCTCCAAAATACTTTCTCCCTTAGCAAAAGGTTGCAAATCGTCCGATCGCATTACATTACTAACATCGATCGCCCGCGTTGTCGGCTGCACCTTACTCGTATCTAGTTCACTCAACTGCTCGAAATAATCCAAAATACCGTTAAGTTGACCAGTAAACTGCTCTTCTTCTTCCGGCGTTAATTCCAATCTCGCTAAATTCGCTACTTTCCGAACTTCTTCTCTGTCAATCATAAAAATCTGTAATCTGTAATTGGGAATTGGGAATTGGGAATTGGGAATTGGGCATTGGGCATTGGGCATTGGGAATTGGGCATTGGGCATTGGTTATTTTTTATTAGAAAAACTACTAACTACTAACTATTACCGATTACCAATGCTTTATGCCCTATGCCCCATTCCCCATTCCCAATCCTAGTTAAAAATACACATCAATTTGCGATCGACCTGTCGTCTTCAGCCAATTTTGTACCTCAATGTAATTGTTTGGGGCCAAGCGAATAGCCTCCTTCCAATAATCGGCAGCTTTATCAAACAGCCCTTCCGCGCCTTCAATATTGCCAGCTTCCTTTTCCTTTTCCCCTTGATAGTGGTAAATTACAGCAATATTATTCAGTGCTTGTGGCATTCTCGGATTGAGATCCAAAGCCTCGCTGTAATATTCCAAAGCTTTATCGTGTTCGCCGTTGCTAGTATGGATCAGCCCCATATTGTACAAGACATAACTGCGATCGTAAGGATCTTCCTCCAGCTTCAGCGCTTCATGATAATTGTCCAGCGCTTCAGCATATTCGCCATCTGCTTGAGCTGACATACCATCCCGGTAATAAGCAAAAGCTTCCTTCGCCTGCTTTTTTGCCGGCATAATCTTGAGGATGATATCAGCCATTACCGTGAAACTTTTGTCAATAAAGTTATCGTTGCGTTGAGTTCTTGGCATATGCGATTCTTTGGTTAGTGGCTAATCAGAAAAATTAGCCTGTAAAGTTTTGCTATTAATAATTGCGCCACTGTTGTAGTGGACCGTTGTGTTGAGGGCGCTAAAAAGTTTAGTCGATCGCACCTGCGAACCTTAAAACACGCCCTTGGGTTTAACACCCGCGCAAGCTCTATCTATTTTATAGAAGTCTTGCAAGACTTGCAAAAAAACTAGATTTCTTTAACATATCTCTGGCACTCTACACAAAACTTACAAAAACCCGCGCCGAAGGGAAAAGTTCTGCTGGAGGGTGCAGGGGCAATCCTCTCCTCTTCGATGGCTTTCCTTCGGATTGCTTTGCTAACGCCAACGGGCGATGATCGCGCACCGTACCCTACTCACTGTACCCATAATCCCCCCTCCTTGACCCTCAGAGCAAACAAGCAAAAGCAAATGCCGAGGAGAAATTCAATCACAAAGTTTTATTAAGCTATTCGAGTTCAGCCCATACTTAAAAGTTATTCGGCAAAACACTAGCAATATTTTGCCCCAAAGTCAAGGGCAGACTCAAAAAAAATCAGAAACCCGATCGCCAAAACCAGCTCGAATTCCCGCAATATATAATAAAAATAACCGGGTAATTTTCACAGAGAGAAACCTATGGCTCCGAATCCCACCATTATGCAAGCCGTCGAACAACTTGGCTACCGCGTTACGGTTGGAGACGTGGCGGCAAAAGCTGGATTAGATGTCAATTTTGCCCAGCGAGAACTGTTAACCCTCGCCTCCGAAGCAGGTGGCAACCTGCAAGTAGCAGAATCCGGCGACATTGCCTACCTATTCCCCAAGAACTTTCGAGATATTTTGCGAAACAAATTCTTGCGATTGCAGTTGCAGGAATGGTGGCAAAAAATCTGGCGCATTTTATTTTATCTGATTCGGATATCTTTCGGCATAGTGCTGGTAGCTTCTATCCTCTTAATTTTTGTTGCTATCACGATTTTACTCTCCAGCGGCGATAGCAATAACAACGGGGGCGGAGGAGACGGTGGTAGCGGGGGCGGCAGAGGCGGCGGCTTTTCCTTTTTTCCCTACTTCTGGAACGACTTAATCTGGATATTTTACTGGAACCATGACCAACCATACTACCAGCAGCGATCGCGCTTAACTGGCCAAAAACCCGAGATGAGTTTTCTGGAAGCAGTTTTCTCCTTTATATTTGGAGACGGCAATCCCAATAACCATTTAGAAGAGCGCAAGTGGAGCGATATTGCCGCTGCAATCCGCAACAACCGAGGCGCAGTCGCCGCCGAACAAATTGCGCCCTATCTCGACAATCTCGGACAGGGATACGCCCAAGAATACGAAGAATATATGCTACCGGCTCTCGCTCGTTTTGATGGCCGTCCCGAAGTCAGTCCCGAAGGGCAAATAGTCTACCACTTTCCGCAATTGCAAACCACAGCTGCCCAGCAAAATCCTCAACCAGTAGCAGCTTATTTGCGAGAAATGCTGTGGCGTTTCAGCCGCGCCGACTCCGGCCAAATCATGCTGGCAGCAGGTTTAGGAGCCGTCAATCTTGTCGGTGCGTTAGTTTTGGGGAATCTATTAACTAATAATTTGCTCGCAGGTGGATTTATCGGTTTCGTCAGCGCTGTTTATCCCATGCTCCTGATTTACGGCGTCGGATTTCTCGCAATTCCTTTAATTCGCTACTTCTGGATTCAGTGGAAAAATAGCCGGATAGAATCCCGCAATCAAGAGCGTCAGCAGCGAGCAATGTTATTAAACGAACCCGATGCCCACTTGCTCAAAAAACTAGCCTACGCCCAGGAATTTGCAGCAGAAAACGTTCTCACTGGAGAAGACTTAGCTTATACAACAGAAACAGAATTAACCCAACAAGAACTAGAACAATCAGCCAAAATAGATGCCGAATGGCAGCGCAGGATCGATCGCTCGAACAACTTGTAATACTAATGAAAAAAACAGTTCTTTGTTGTTAAGTTAGGTTGCACTCAAATCTTGAACTCTTTTCAAGAATAGGCAGGATGCCTGTTCCACAATAAAATATCTTTGTTGGGGAACGGGCTTTTAGCTCGTTGCTAATAATTTGGGAAAATATCCATCTTTATGGATGTCAAAAGTTTTTCTAATCCGAGTTTTATTAAATAAGCTTAGGGCGTTTAAAAATCAAACAATTTTGGTCATACTTCGAGTCGTGATCCAGAGCCACAAGTTCCCATCCCTCCTCCCCCAAATGGTTGACAAATTGATGCAGCGAGCCTTGTTTCCAATCTCGCTGTTCTTCACCGTTTACATATAAACTAATCAGCTTGTTTCCAAAAGGATACATATTCGCATCCACAAATAAATACTCCCACTTTTGCATAGCAATCCTTAATGTAGTTAGTTGGCAATTGGCAGTTGGCAGTTGGCAGTAGTTAGTAGTTATTGGTTATTTGTTGTTGGCTCTAATAACCAATGCTTTTCGGCTAAGATGCTTTTCGCCCCACTTCCAAATTCCCAATTACCAATGCTTTTCGACCCAATTCCCAATTCCCAATTCCCAATTCCCAATTCCCAATTCCCAGCAGTTACTGGACTGCAATTCTAGCCAAAGTAGTACCCCGGTAATAGTGCAACAAAATTTGCTGGTAGCCGTATCCCTGTCTGGCCAAATTGTATGCCCCCCACTGACTCATTCCGACAGCATGGCCGAAACCTTTGCCAGCAACTTGAAAACCGGTAGGAGGTTGGCCACTGTTCCTTGGGTTCCCACCGCCCCCATACTGAGGAATCACGGTAAACCGCGTACTCCTCAAATTTAAAACCCGGCGTAAATCTGCGCCAGTCATGACCCTAGAACCGCCATCTCCAACTACTTTCATCCTCAAAACGCTGCCGTAAGCCGTAGTGCGTTCTGGCTTCATCGAGATCACATTGCCCACGCCAGAAATCTTACTGCTGATTTGAGCCCGAGAAAAATTTTCTTTCCATTGGTAAACCGGCGCCCCTTGGTCGAAGTCAGGAACAGCACGCAGGTAAGGCAAGGGTTCCGTCCAAACATCTTCGACATTTTCAGTATGCCCCCCAGACGCAGAGTGGAAAGCGGCTAAAATTATCTGACCGTTGTAGGCTAGAACTTGACCGGCGGTTGCATCGACTGCGGAATAAGTGCCAGAAGATTCTGTTTGCAGTCCTTTGTAAACCTGCGAAGACTGAGTGCTGTCCACGTCGTAAAGCTCGGTTTCGCTTTTGAGGCGCTGGTGGATAGCGTAGGAACGGGCGGCGACTGCTTGGGCTTTCAAAGCCTCTTGAGGCCAATTGCCACTCATCTCGGCGCCGAGAACGCTGTAGAGATACTGTTCGATATCGACGTAGTTGACGGCAGTCAAAGCTCCTTTTTGGGGAACTAGAAGCGTGCGTCCCCGATACCACCGATCGCCAATCCAAACATAACCGTTCCCCGTCGGCTCGATCCAAACTTGGTTGGCGGCCCAGCGACCAATTGCCACTGTTCCCGATCGAAATTGAGCCGACTGAGAACTGTTTGCCGACAGTTCGCCCAAATTGCGCCCGCTACCGTCGCGGATTGCAGCCTTAGTAGAACTGCCGACTTTTACCTGACTTGCCCCGTCTTGTACCGCCACTCGCAAGATCAGGGCAGCCTGTGCTGGGGCTACCATTGCCAGCCAAAACAACAGCGAAATCCAAAAGTAGCGTTTTTTTAATGTCGAAAAAACGGAACCAAAAAATACTCCTGACTGCATTTGAAAATTTTCCTCCTGTGCTGTATTAGTTTAAGAATTTTTAAGGGAAGGGAAGGGAAGGGAAAAAGGAAGGGGAACGGAAGAAAGAAAACGTTAGAATTGGGTTTGGCACTCTGTGCGCTTGTCGAAAATGATTTTAGCAACTAGATGTTCGCAGGAACAGCGATTTATCCCGGTTCCGGGGTGCGACTATTTCCTATATGTCGGATTTGTCGCACTCTGGATATATGTAACATATTTTTTAAGACTTAATTGAGGTGATTTGACTCTTGCAGATTACATTTCTCGGAACTAGCTCCGGCGTACCCACGCGATCGCGCAACGTTTCCAGCATCGCCCTCCGGTTGCCCCAGCGAGCGGAACTCTGGCTGTTTGACTGTGGCGAAGGAACTCAGCACCAGTTTCTCCGCAGCGATCTCAAAGTCAGCCAACTAAGCCGCATTTTCATCACTCACCTGCACGGCGACCATATTTTCGGCTTAATGGGTTTGCTGGCTAGCTGCGGTTTGGCCGGGAATGTCAAGCGCATCGATCTTTACGGGCCTCCGGGACTTGAAGAATATTTGCAAGCTGGCGTTCGTTATTCTCAAACTCATTTTTCTTACCCGGTTAAGGTACACAAAATTCACGAGGGAGTTATCTATGAAGATGACGAATATATTGTTAGTTGTGGCCCTTTGAAGCACCGAGTTACTGCTTTTGGTTATCGAGTAACTGAGAAAGATCGTGCGGGACATTTTGATGTAGAAAAAGCAAAGGCTGTGGGTATTCCTTCCGGGCCAATTTACGGCGAGTTAAAACAAGGAAAGACGGTAAAGTTAGAGGACGGGCGACAGTTTAAAGGTACTGATTTTTGTGGCCCGGATCAAGTCGGGCGCAAGTTTGTTTATTGTACTGACACTGTTTTTTGTGACGGGGCCGTGGAATTAGCGAAGGATGCTGATTTGTTGGTTCATGAAGCTACGTTTGCTCATCAAGATGCTCAAATGGCATTTGATCGCCTGCATTCAACTTCCACAATGGCGGCTCAAGTGGCTTTGATCGCTGGGGCTAAACAGTTAATTATGACGCATTTTAGCCCGCGTTATGCTCCCGGAAATGCGATCGTCCTGGATGATTTGCTCAAGGAAGCGCAGGCAATTTTTCCGAATACGAAAATGGCCTATGACTTTTTGACTTACGAAGTGCCACGCCCTGTTTAAAACTAGGGTTAATCTGACCTGAGATGTGACAGCATTTTCAATAAGGGCGATCGGGGCGGGCAAGATGCCCACCCCACAAAAACATTAATCTCTTGTGGAACAGGCATCTTGCCTGTTGATTAAATTAATCCAACAAAAACATTAATCTTTTGTGGAACAGGCTTTCGAGCCTGTTACGCCCTGCAATTGTCAATAAGTACATATACCTGAGCTGCGCTCGCTACCCACCTTCACCAACTTCAATCTAAAATCTAAAATCCAAAATCCAAAATCGGTCGATCGCCCCCAGCAACGGCCCAGGAGAGCCAATGGTTGCTACAATCGGGGAGGGTATATGTTGTGGCTAACACTACAGCCCGTAACCCTGAAAGCTAATAGCTAAATTATTAAAAATCTGCCTCTCCTGCCATGTTTAAAAATCTGCTAGGCGACCCCAACGCGCGCAAACTGAGAAAATTTCAGCCTTGGGTAGCTGATATCAATATTTTGGAAGAAGACTTCCGCGCACTCTCAGACGATGGTCTCAGAGGGAAAACGGCCGAGTTTCAACAACGTCTGGCAAAAGCTAGATCTCTCAACGAAGAAAAAGAGATCCTAGACGAAATCTTGCCGGAAGCTTTTGCAGTGGTGCGGGAAGCGGGACAGCGGGTTTTGGGACTGCGCCACTTTGATGTCCAACTCCTCGGCGGCATCATCCTCCACAAAGGCCAAATTGCGGAAATGAAAACCGGTGAGGGCAAAACTCTGGTGGCCACGCTGCCGGCATACCTCAACGCCCTCAACGGTAAAGGCGTACACATCATCACCGTCAACGATTATCTCGCAAGGCGGGATGCGGAATGGATGGGACAGGTGCACCGATTCCTGGGATTGACTGTGGGACTGATTCAGCAGGGCATGGATCAGGTGGAACGAAAGAAAAATTATAACTGCGATATTACCTACGCCACTAACAGCGAAGTCGGCTTTGATTATTTGCGCGACAACATGGCTACTGTCATGGAAGATGTAGTGCAGCGTCCTTTTAATTTCTGCGTGATTGACGAGGTTGACTCGGTGCTGATTGATGAAGCACGGACGCCTTTAATTATTTCCGGCCAGGTGGAACGCCCCAGTGAGAAGTATATGCGGGCGGCTGAGGTAGCTGCAGCTCTGAGAAAGGAAAATGAAGAACATTACGAGGTTGACGAAAAGGCTCGTAATGTGCTATTGACCGATGAAGGGTTTGGTGAAGCTGAGAATTTGTTGGGTGTTACGGATTTGTATGACCCGGCTGACCCTTGGGCGCATTACATTTTTAATGCGATTAAGGCGAAGGAATTGTTTATTAAGGATATTAACTATATCGTCACTCCCGATCGCGAAGTGGTGATTGTGGATGAGTTTACCGGCCGGGTGATGCCGGGACGCCGCTGGAGTGACGGTTTGCACCAGGCGATCGAAGCCAAGGAACGGGCGGAAATTCAGCCGGAAACTCAGACGCTGGCGACAATTACTTATCAAAATTTCTTTTTGCTTTATCCGAAGCTGTCGGGGATGACGGGGACGGCAAAAACTGAAGAGACCGAGTTTGAGAAGATTTACAATCTGGAAGTGACGCTGATTCCCACTAACCGGATTACGAGCCGTACTGACCTTTCCGATATGGTTTACAAGGCGGAGGCTGGGAAGTGGAATGCGATCGCCCAAGACTGCGCGGAAATGCACGAGATCGGTCGGCCGGTGCTGGTGGGCACGACAAGTGTGGAAAAGTCGGAGTTGCTGTCGCGGCTGCTGCTGGAACGCAAAATTCCTCACAATTTGCTTAATGCTAAACCGGAAAATGTGGAGCGGGAATCAGAAATTATCGCTCAAGCCGGACGCAAAGGCGCTGTGACGATCGCGACAAACATGGCGGGACGCGGTACTGATATTATTTTGGGCGGTAATTCTGAGTACATGGGCCGCCTGAAGTTGCGGGAGTATCTTATGCCCCGGATCGTGCAGCCCGAAGATGAGGAGGGGTTTTCGGTGGTGCAAGTGCCCGGTATTGGCGGCCGCCCCGCACCTCAAGGTTTTGGTCAGACTGCGAAAAAGGTCAAGTCTTGGAAAGCTTCGGCGCAGATTTTCCCGACGCAGCTATCGAAAGATGCCGAGCAAATGCTCAAGGCGGCGGTGGAATTGGCGGTGAAGGAGTACGGGGAGCGATCGCTCTCGGAATTGCAAGCCGATGATATCGTGGCTATAGCTTCGGAAAAAGCGCCGACAAAAGACCCGGTAATTCAAAAATTGCGGGAAGCTTACAATTTAACTCGCAGCGAATACGATGCTTTTACCAGCACCGAACACGATGAAGTGGTGCAGTTGGGAGGCTTGCACGTCATCGGTACAGAACGCCACGAATCGCGCCGGATCGACAATCAGTTGCGCGGCCGGGCGGGACGCCAAGGAGACCCGGGTTCTACGCGGTTTTTCTTGAGTTTGGATGACAATTTGCTGAGGATTTTCGGCGGTGAACGGGTGGCAGGTTTGATGAAGGCTTTCGGTGTTGAGGAAGATATGCCGATCGAATCTAAAATGCTGACTGGTTCCCTCGAAGGCGCTCAGAAAAAAGTCGAAACCTACTATTACGATATCCGCAAGCAGGTATTTGAATACGACGAAGTGATGAACAATCAGCGTCGAGCAATCTATGCGGAACGTCGCCGAGTATTGGAAGGTTTGGACTCCAAAGAACAGGTAATTAGGTATGCCGAACAGACGATGGATGACATCGTGGGAGCATACATCAATCCCGATTTACCTTCGGAAGAATGGGAACTCGACAAACTTGTGAGCAAGGTGAAGGAATTTGTTTATCTGCTGGCTGACATGACACCGGATCAGCTAGAAGATTTGTCCGTTGAGGAAATTAAAACATTCCTGCACGAACAAGTCCGCAATGCTTACGACATTAAAGAAGCGGAAGTTAATGCAATCCGAGCTGAATTGATGCGAGATGCGGAACGGTTCTTTATTTTGCAGCAAATTGATACTTTGTGGCGGGAACATTTGCAACAAATGGATGCTTTGCGCGAGTCTGTAGGGCTGCGCGGTTACGGCCAGAAAGACCCGTTAATCGAGTACAAAACTGAAGGTTACGAGCTGTTTTTGGACATGATGACGGATATCCGCCGCAATGTGGTTTATTCGCTGTTCCAGTTCCAGCCGCAGCCGGCAATGCAAGTTTCGCCAGAGATGGTTTGAACATAGTTAACAGTTGACTGTTGACTGTTAACTGTTAACTGTTGCTGGTTCCCAGGCTCTTCCGGGGAACCAGTTGCAGATTTGAGATTAAAGCCAATCTTCTTGATCGCTTTTTTGTTTCCTGTAAACCTCACCTTTGGCATGAATTTTACGGGTTTGTTCATAAAGACTTTCTTCGGTATGATTCCATTTTTGCAGGACTTTTTTTAAGTCTGATTGAATATCTCTAGCGCCGGGAAAGCCTCGGTAGCGAATTATCAATCTTGCTAATTCCGATAAATTGTAGTCGGTTGCTTCTCCTGCTATTAAAGTATCGACACTGGCTCGATCGCGCTTGTATTGCGGATGCTGCTGATCTTGAGTTTTTTCTACTAAATCCATACTATTTATGTTGGCCAATTATTTGAAAATGTTGCTAAGCTGTGTTGCATCTAGATTGCCTATGGTATTAGAGAGGGAGAGGGGGAGAAGAGGAGAGGGGGAGAGGATTTGACGATTTTTTGATGGGGACTCGAAATATACAATTTAAATGCACAACAGCTTACAAGCAACCGCCACCAAAAGCGCGGACATAAATAACTATCATGAATAGAGTCTTAAATCCGCGCTTCATAAACGGTTTGATTCGGGTATCATAACAGTCAACAGTCAACTGTCAACAGTCAACTGTCAACAGTCAACTGTTCAGTCATCCCCAGAAATTTTTGTGTTTGTTGAGTAATACCAAATAGTCGATCGCCGTGACAAAAGATTTCCCAGGCGCGAATTCCCATAAAACCAATACCTGCAACCGCCAAGGGCATCGCTGCGGCACCTAAAAGCGCGGCAATTGGGGGAAATATCATGCACAGTGTTAACAAAATGCCAGTAATAACACCGCCAGCAATGCCAGCTTTGGCGGTGGCGGTGGCGACTTCTTCGACTAACTCTGACTGGGTAATTTTCCCTTCCACGCACAATAGCGAGTTTTCTAAGATAGAAAATATTAACTCAATTACTGCTGCGGCGATCGCCCCTTTCATTGCAGCCCCAACGATTTCCGCAACTGCTGCTTTAAACGCTGCATCCGCTAAAACTTGCTTAGCGACTGCTAATTCTGCGGCAGTCATGTCTGCACCACCGCGAGTACGATTCACCCAAAAATGTTCAAAAATCCCGTTAGCAGCTTCGCTTCCGCCTCCATTGACGTGCGCTTGGATGTGACTCCAATCTTTATCTTGACGGAAGTTGCGAATTGCTTCTGGGCCTTGAGCACGAATTTGGGCGGGTATGGATTCAAATACTTTTGCTGCTTCTTGAATATCTCGCATTCCGTCACGCATCCCAACGCTAGCAAATTTGGATTGCAGATTTCTTGGCAGGTTCTCAAAACGGATGTTATGTGCTATTTTAAAAGCTTCTTGAGTGGCGATCGCCCCGGCACTAACCATTGAACTTGGCGCTGATTGTACCCACGCCGTTAATCCAGTTGCACTTTCCTCAACTTTAGCAGCGATTTCGTTGGCTAAGTTTTGGGTGTCGGCAACAGTTTCTCGTACTTTAGCCGTTAGCAATTCGAGCGGATTCTGGTTAATTTCCATGTTGAGCCAGCTTGCATCGTTAATGATTGAATTATGCTGACTATAACATTACTCTTCAGTAAGTGTTATTTTCTACTGAATTGCTTCTCGCTTCTAACTCCGGCTGTAAATTTAAAGCTTTTTTTTGATAAAATAAACCTTCATTGATTCGCCCTTGCTCTTCCAAACTTTTGCCTAAATTCCAATAAGCGACGGCTAAATCTGGTTGAATAGCGATAGATTTTTGATAGTAAGTTATGGCGTCATCGAGCTGACCTTGTTTGTAAAACATACTGCCCAAATTAACATAGGCTTCGACAAAATTAGGATCAAATTCGATCGCCTTCGAGTAGGCGCGAATCGCCGCCTCTATTTTGCCTTGGGCTTGCAGGATATTGCCTAGAGTTTTGTAGGGGGCGGCGAAATTCGGTTGCTGGCGAAGTGCTTGGTAACAGGAGGCGATCGCCTCTACATATTTCTGTTGCGTATAATAAATTTCTGCTATCTTGTTGAGTGCGATCGGACTATCCGGTTGAATGGCTAGTAATTTTTGATATTGAGCGATCGCCTCCTCAAGCTTTCCTGATTTCTGAAGGGTCTCGCCCGCTGACACATACTGCTCTGCTAACTCGGAATTTGCGGTCATAGATTTTACTTTAACAGCCAAAACTACTTTACCACAACTGTTAGTTAGCAACCGCAATTTGTAGGGATATTCTGACTATTTGAGATTTTAAATTTGTTTTTGTACCAACATAGGACTTACGCAATCATTCCAGGTATGGGGGCAGCCACGGGGGGTTTGCCCCTACAAAACACTATATATTGAGGCTGTGCGTAAGTCCTGCAACAGTTCGGACAGTTTTTGATTACCAAGAGCTTAGGAACCGGGTTTCTAACACCCATGCGTCAGCCTTGAAACTGTCGGAAGTGTTGATAGATCAATTAGCTAAATGTTCGATCGCCCTAGCTGTTCAAAAATTGATCGAAGGGGCGATCGAAAAAATTAAGGAGACAGTCGCCACACCTTAATCGTGTCGTCAAAACTGCCACTGATCAGAGTTTTGTCTTGAGGATTAAAAGCCAAATCCACCCAGGTAGAATGACCCTTCAGCGTGCCCGCGATTTCGCCGGAACTCAGGCGCCACAGCTTGATAGTCCCGCTCAAATCGGCGCTGGCCAGTTGGTCTCCGTCGGGACTGAAAGCCAAGGACTTAACCTTGTCGGAATGGCCGATCAAAGTCCGCAGCAAAAAACCGTTGGGCTGCCCGGAGTGATTATTGGCGCTGATATCCCACAACTTCACCGTCTTGTCCCAACTGCCGCTGGCGAGAGTTTGACCGTCTGGGCTGATGGCCAGAGACCAAACCGCCTCGGAATGACCCCAAAGAGTTTCTTTCAATTCCCCAGTCTGCCAGTTCCACAGGTTGATCTTACCGTCGCTGCTGCCGATCGCCAAAGTTTCTCGATCGGGACTGAAAGCCACCGACTGCACCTCGTCAACAACCCGGTTGAGAGTTTCCAACTCTGCCCCGCCTTGGACTTCCCACAGCTTCAAAGTTTTGTCCTTACCGACACTGGCCAGGGTCTGGCCGTCGGGACTAAAAACCACAGAGAACACGCCGTCTTGGTGTCCGTCCAAAGTCTGAATTAACCTGCCAGAATAGAACTTCCACAATTTAATCGTACCGTCAACGCCACCGCTGGCGATCATCCTGCCGTCGGGACTGACGGCCACCGACCACACAGGCCCCAAATGTCCTGCTAAAACCTTGAGCAGCTTGCCGTGACGCTTGTGCAGCAGGTGAATTGTGCCGTCGTTATTCCCGCTGACGATCACGCGGCCCTGGGGAGCGACTGCTACCGCCCAAACCGGGTTTTTGTGTTGATCCGCCAGAGTCCGTACAGCAGGCCCTGACGGCGATGCCTTACTCCTGAAATTCTGCATCGGGGGCGGATTGAACCGAATTTCGGGAATGCTAGAAACAGGCTCAGAAGAAGTGAAAGCCTGCGGTGCAGGAGATGGCAAGCGAGAACCCAGCACTACCGACAGCAGGGCAACCGCCGTTCCTCCCCACATTGCCAAAGTCCACTTGGGTTTGCTGAGAATCACGTCTACCGGTGCCGGGCCGTATTTCATGTCTGTGAGAATTGCCTCGGTCGAGCGATAGCGTTTTGATGGTTCTCGCTGCACCATTTTATCCAGAATGCGGCCGAGTCGCGCCGAAACTGGTACTTTCAAATAATGTCTCCAGGTCCAACTTTCGGCTTTGATGTCAAACAAATCAAAGGGCGACATTCCCGTTAACAAGTGAATGCAAGTGACTCCCAAACTGTAGATATCGCTGCTCTTAATCGCTTTGCCTTTAATTTGTTCCGGGGCGGCGTATTCCGCAGAACCTGTCACCGTTTCAGTTTTGAGCGGCCCGCTATTAGCCGGAATTGCGGCGCCGAAATCGACTAAAACTAGCCCAGAGGAACTTTCCTGGGACACGGAATGTAAATCCTCTTTCCCTGCCAAAGCTGGGGGTGCTTGGGGAGTTTTCCGGTGAATAATATTCGACGGTTTGATATCTCCGTGAATCAGTTGATGTTCGTGAACAAATTGCAGGACTGGCAACAATTCGCTCAGCAGATACCAAATTTGAATTTCTTTAACAACGCCTTTTTCTGAAAGCCGATCGGCTAAATTGTGGCCTTCGATGTATTCTTGCACTAAATACTGGCAGCCTTCGAGTTCAAAAGATGCCAGCAGTTTTGGTATTTGGGGATGTTGGCCCAACTCGTCGAGAACTGAGGCTGAGCCGCGAAATGTCCGGTTTAGTCGGTTTTGACCGTCCGCTGTGCCTGCGGGCGCGCAGAACTGTTGAATGACGCAGCGGGGTTGCGAAGGTTGGTCTTCATCGACGGCTAAGAAGGTGCCGCAAGTGAGACTTTGACCGAGGGTGTGAAAGACTCGGTAGCGGCCTTTTAGCAGCAAGTTCGACTCGCAACTTTTGCAGACTGTCGCGCGATCGAGATTTTGGGGATTCTGGCAATGGGGATTTGTGCAGTAACTCATTTGTCTTTCCGCTGGAGACCCCCGTCCGACATTATTGCTGGTGGGGGAGGAAAGCGGGGCGGTGCGTGCCGCTTCCTGTGGACAAATTAAATAATTGGAATCTTTGCTTGATCATAATTGTTTCCCAGATTTTCGCCACAATGGCTTCGGTCGATCGCGCGTAAATAATTGCTGACTTTCCTGCGAGCGAGGTTTAATAGGTCGAGCATACGGGCGGGCTCTGGGGCCCAACCCTACTCCCCACAAGAAAATCATTCTTTGTGGAACAGGACGGAAAGCCTGTTCTTTAGAATGGTGCAATATCTCACTTGTTACCGAATTAAGCTATACTGTCATTGCGAATACTTGCATTGCGATCGCACCAAATCAATCGCGAGAGCTTGCCAAATATCCGCGATTCTTTGTTCTAGGGAGTGAATCTAAAAGTTCAAATTTCCCATGTCAAATCCACTAACAGATTAAAACTTAGCCACATTTTCCCAAACTAACTACTAACTTTTAACTATTACTTATGCCGTTAATTCGCGTTCCCAAACCTTGGGAAATTCTCGAACCCCAAATTACCCCAGAAACAGCCTTTCTCAACCGCCGTCGGTTCATGACAAATTTAATTGGCGCCGGCGTGACAGCTTCGCTGCTGCCGCTGACCGGCTGCCAAAGCAATGCTAGCTCAAAAACTGCCTTGGAGCAAAGCTCAACCCAAGCATATTCAGAATTGAGCCGGAATCAGGCCTTTGCAAAAGTCGATCGAGCAATTACCGACGAAGCCTTAGCTACAAAATACAACAATTTTTACGAATACGGCGGCACAAAATCTATTTGGCAAGCCGCTCAAGCTTTGCCAACAGAAAACTGGAAAGTAGAAGTAGGCGGTTTAGTAAAAAATCCCCGCACTTATGATATTGACGACCTCTACAAAAAATTTCCTATCGAAGAACGAGTTTATCGATTTCGTTGTGTAGAAGCCTGGGCGATGGTAGTTCCTTGGGTCGGATTTCCCATGAAATTACTGATGGCCGATGTCGAACCGCAATCGAAAGCTAAATTCGTTCGCTTTACCTCATTTTACGACCCCAAAATAACTCCCGGCCCAGGTTTGATGTCGCAATTTTATCCCTGGCCTTATACCGAAGGTCTGCGAATTGAAGAAATGGCCAACGACTTAGCATTTTTTGCCACAGGCTTGTATGGCCGAAGGCTACCAAAACAAAATGGTGCGCCGCTGCGGCAAGTAATTCCTTGGAAATACGGTTTTAAGGGGGCAAAGTCGATCGTCAAAATTGAATTTGTCGAACAACAGCCCGCCACTTTTTGGAATACAATCGGCCCCAACGAATACGCCTTTGAAGCAAATGTCGAACCCGACAAACCGCACCCCAGATGGTCGCAGGCCAGCGAACGGATAGTCGGCCCCGGTAACAGTTGGTCGTGGGAAACTCGCCCGACTTTGCCCTATAACGGTTACGGCGAATATGTGGCGAGTCTTTACAGTTAATTGACGGCTTTCCCCTCGTTTCTAGGCTCTGCCTAGGAACGCAGATCCGGAGGCTCTGCCTCCCTATTTCTGCGAGGCAGAGCCTCGGATTCAGGCATTCCCAGGCAGAGCCTGGGAACGAAAAAAAACATCCTATTATCCTCTATAATAAAAATTGATGAAGCTACCAAGGAATTGCTAAATGGTAACAACAACATCAACTCCCGTAGAGCAGCAAACTACCCCAGAAAACCGAGTTATTTTAAAAGGTGTCAATTGGTACTGGGGGGGTAACAACCAGCCTGAAACCCATACTTTGTAAGGATTGAGCCAATCCGCTGCTCAAAAAAGATAGGCAGCATAATTGTTACACGCTTGCCTATCTCAAAAATAATGATACCAACATTCTACCTCATTCATTTAAAAAAACCACTAAGTTCAGCTCAATTTAAACTGATTGAAATCTTGCTACCCTTGATACAATCAGAAAAACAAGTGAGATTAGAACGGCTCTCGCGGGTATTTCCCTATCCAATTACAACAGAAAGTCGGCGTAGAAAACTACAAAGATTTCTCGACTTGCCTCACTTAACTATCTCACTAATTTGGTTCCCATTAATTACTTATTGGTTGATTACTTATTGCCGTGTTGGTCAAACTTTATCAATCGCAATCGACCGCAGTCAATGGGGCCGCATTAATCTCTTTATGGTTAGCCTGATCTGGGAGCGAAGAGCAATTCCATTATACTGGTCACTGTTGCCCAAATTGGGAAACAGTAACTTTGAATCACAAACAACCCATTTACAGCAAGTTTTACCATTATTTTCAGACGGGTAAAGTCATCGTGTTAGGAGACCGTGAATTTTGTTCTGTCGATTTGGGAAACTGGCTAAGGGAAAAGGGTGTATCTTTTTGTTTAAAACTGAAAAAAAATCATTGTATCGAAACGGAACATTTAGTTTGGCAACGGTTAGATGAATTAGGAATAGTATTCTTAAACCTCTTTATATTTTCAAGGTAAAAGAGTGAGGAAAACACGGGCATCCTACCGGATTTGATCTTGCTTGTAAGTGGAAAAGGAACTACGGGGGATGGAAGGTTGATGAAGCGTGGTTTATACTCACAGATTTAGGGTCATTGCTGGCAGCTATCGATGCTTACAAGCAACGGATGGGCATTGAAGAAATGTTTCGAGATTGTAAAACAGGAGGCTACGATCTTGAAGGAACTAGCTTAAAAGGAGACCGACTTATTAACATGATTCTGCTCATGACATTTGCGTACAGTTCAGCAATATTTCAAGGCACTGAAATGAGGAAAAAGCAGGTGCAAAAATATGTATATCGCCGCAAAGAACCTAAAAAAAGATATCAAAGACGGAGTACATTTGGTGTTGGTTTAGATGGAGAAAAGTGGGTTAATTATCTCGAACAATATTCTGAAGAGGTAGAACAGTTAATGAAGTTAACTCCCAATAAACGCCGCTTTTATCAACAAGGTATGCGGGCCGCAACCCTTATACAGTCTATCTCGTAGACCTCTTTGTCACCCCCCCAGCAATTGGTCAACTTTTAAAGCATTGCTGGCAGATGTAGGGGACGATAGAGCTTGGAGAATTGCTTACGATGGAGGAGTATTAGAAATCAGGATGCCGCATCTAGAACATGAAGTTCCGAAAGGACTGATAGAAAGCTTTATTGAAGCTACAGCAGATGAGCTAGAAATCGAAGTGATGAAAGCTGGTTCTCTGACTCTCGAACGGGAAGATTTAACTCGTGCTGTCGAACCTGATACTTGTTTCTACATTCAAAATGAAGCCAGCGTCAGAGGAAAAGAGATATGAAACTCCCAGAGGATTTGCCGCCTGATTTAGCAATAAAGTCAGATTACACGAATTCTTCAGTTAATAAAGATTCCATATATGCTGCTCTTGGCGTTCCCGAACTTTGGAGGTATCGGCGGCACTCTCTGCAAGTTTATCAACTTGTAGAAGGGAAATATGAATTGTGCGATTCCCTACGGGATAGCTTCGCCGCGCGTAGTTTAGCTTTTCCATTTTTACCCGTTGCCGAAATTCCCGGTTTCATCGAACAAAGCAGAACAGTCGGACAGCGCGCAGCAGTGCGTTTGTTTCGGCAAAGAATTAAAGAAATTTTACTCAGTCAAAGTTAACGGAAAAATCCCACTTACTTTTGTTGGAAAACTAGCCAATCAATTTAAATTACATCAGCGTTCATCAGCGTGCATCTGCGGTTAAAAAAATCTTTAATTCCGATAAAAAATCAATTAACAAACTCCTGCAATCTCTGCCAAACTCGCTCCAATAAATCTGGCGTGCTAACATCAAACCATTCAATTTCAGGATAAGCTCGAAACCAAGTTCGCTGTCTCTTGGCAAATTGCCGCGTGTGCAAAATTGTTAATTCTTTGGCTTCTTCAAGCTTAATGTCGCCAGCCAAATATTGTTTCATCTCCTGATAGCCCAGCGTGTTCAACAGTGGCAAGTCGCAGCCGTATTTTTTACACAAATATTCTACTTCAGCAATCCAACCGCGTTCTAGCATTTGTTCGGTGCGCTGTTTGATCCGATCGACCAAAACTTCGATATCGCAATCCAACCCAATTTGTAAAATAGGATAATTGGGAGGATTTTCGCCCTGCTGTTCGGAAATAGGGCGACCGGTCGCATAAAATACTTCCAGTGCTCTTAAAGTTCTTACTGGGTCATTGAGGTGAATTTTCTCAGCCGCAGAGCGATCGACCTGCTGCAACATCGCGTAACATTGAGATTGTCCGAGTTCCGCAAGTTGCGATCGCAATTCGGGCATCGGCCCTACCCTCGGAATTTTTAAACCGTGCACGATCGATTTAATATATAAGCCCGTCCCTCCCACCAACAACAGGGGGGGAGACAGGGGAAAATCGACAGCAGCTATTAAATTTTGAGCTTGCTGCTGGTAGTCTGCGACTGTTAGAGTTGCTGTCGGATCGCAGATGTCGATAAAGTGATGGGGTACAGAAGTGCGATCGACCGCCGTCGGTTTTGCGGTTCCGATGTCAAATTCGCGGTACACTTGACGGGAGTCCGCACTTAGAATCGAGGATTGCAGTCGCCCCGCCAAAGCCAAAGCCACTCCCGACTTCCCCGTCGCCGTCGCCCCACAAATCGTAATTAATCTAGGCATAAGCTGTCGCACATTCCCCTATAGAAACTCTCAAATCCTCTCCTATCAATGCTTTCCCCTCTCTTCTACACTGATTCACCGCGATCGGCCAGGGCATTCCTCCAGCAATCTCAAAACTATTCCTCTCCCTCCCCCCGATAAATTTCCATTCAGAAAGCCCTAGCATAGCCTTTAACGGTTTTGTGCTATAATTTTAGGAGTTTTCCCATTTTAGAAGCTTTCGGGGCTTTAGGCCTCATTATTGGAGCTATTTTTGTATGACCAGCAGCTACAGCGCCGACCAGATTCAAGTTCTCGAAGGTCTCGAAGCAGTCCGTAAACGACCGGGGATGTACATCGGTACCACCGGGCCGCGAGGACTCCACCACCTAGTTTACGAGGTTGTGGACAATTCCATTGATGAGGCGCTGGCTGGCCACTGCACTCACATCGAGATTGACATCAACGCCGACGGTTCCGTTACCGTGACAGACGACGGCCGGGGTATTCCGACCGGCATCGTTGCCAAGACTGGCAAATCGGGAATAGAAACAGTAATGACTGTACTTCACGCCGGCGGTAAATTTGGCGGTGGTGGCTACAAGGTTTCTGGAGGATTGCACGGTGTAGGTATTTCTGTTGTTAACGCGCTGTCCGAGTGGGTAGAAGTGACAGTTTGGCGCGACCAAAAAGAACATTTACAGCGCTACGAAAGAGGCAATCCAGTTACTGAACTTACTGCCAAGCCCAACAAAGGCAATCGCACCGGCACTTCAGTTTCTTTCTTGCCAGATACTCAAATATTTAGCACTGGCATTGAATTTGATTACACTACACTCGCGGGGCGCTTGCGAGAATTGGGTTACTTGAATGCGGGCGTGAGAATTACGTTTAGCGACCACCGTTTGGAACTGCTCAAAAGTAGCGAACCGCGAATCGAAACATACTGTTATGAGGGCGGAATCAAGGAATATATCGCCTACATGAACCGCGAAAAGCAGCCTCTGCACGAAGAAGTGATCTACGTGCAAGGAGAACGCAACAACGTGCAGATAGAAGTGGCTTTGCAGTGGTGCGTCGATGCTTTTAGCGACAACGTTCTAGGTTTTGCTAACAACATTCGGACGATCGACGGTGGCACGCACTTAGAAGGTTTGAAGGCAGTTTTGACGCGGACGATGAATTCGATCGCCCGCAAGCGCAACAAAATCAAAGAAAACGAGCCCAACCTCGCCGGCGAAAACGTTCGCGAAGGTTTGACAGCAGTGATTTCTGTCAAAGTCCCAGACCCGGAATTTGAAGGCCAAACTAAAACTAAGCTAGGAAATACAGAAGTTCGGGGAATTGTCGATTCCTTGGTAGGCGAAGTATTGACAGAATATTTAGAGTTTCGCCCCCAAGTAGCTGACGCTATTTTGGAAAAAGCAATTCAGGCATTTAAGGCCGCTGAAGCCGCCCGTCGTGCCCGCGATTTAGTGCGCCGAAAATCAGTCTTAGAATCGTCTCCTTTGCCTGGAAAATTAGCGGACTGTAGCTCCAGAGACCCCGCCCTGTCTGAGATATACCTGGTCGAGGGCGATTCCGCGGGGGGCTGTTTTTTTTCATTTCAAGAAATAAAATTAGCTGACGGCACCACAAAAACTATCAAACAGATAGTTGACGAACAAGCAGAAGGCAAAGAACACTTTTGCTACACCATTCGCGAGAGTGGAAACATCGGGTTTGAGCGAATAACTAATGCTCGGATGACTAAAGCAAATGCTGAAGTTGTCAAACTGACATTAGACAATGGGGAGACAATAACTTGCACTCCCGACCATCCATTCATGTTGCGGGATGGCACTTACAAAGCAGCCGCCATGCTGACACCGGAAGATTCATTAATGCCGTTCCACAGCAAGTTGTCGGAAAAAACCAAACAGGGTCAGGGACTTAACGGTTACGAAATGGTTTGGAATCCCAACAGTGATAAGTGGATTTACACCCATCTTTTAGCGGATTTCTACAACCTGAAACATGGCGTTTATCTCGCATCTGACGGCAATCACCGCCATCACGTTGACTTTAACAAACTCAACAACAATCCGACAAATATTCAGCGATTGCCTGCTGAGGATCACTTGGCTCTTCACCGCGCGAACCTTGAGAAAACCTTGCACAGGCCGGATGTCATTGAAAAGAGCCGTCAAGCTCACATGACCGATGAATTTCGGGCGATGATGAAAGAGCGGATGCGGCAGCCTGAAACGCGACAAATTCTTTCGGAACAGGCGAAAGCTCAGTGGGAAGATGAAGAGTATAAAGCTTACATGATGAGCAAGTGGCGGGAGTTTTACGATAGTGATGAAACTTATCGCCAGCAAAATAATGAACTGCTGAACCAAGCGCAGCAAGAGTATTGGAGTAGTGAAGAAAACCGTTTGGCTCAGTCGGAACGGGTGAGTAATCATTTTGCTAACAATCCTGAAGCACGGGAGACTCATTCTCAACTTGCTAAAGAACAGTGGCAAGATGAGAATTTGTTGGAGTGGCGGCGCGAAAAAACTAAGGAACAGTGGACGCCGGAGTTTCGCCAGAAACGTAAAGAAGCTTTGAAGGAAACTTATTACCGCCAGACGCTGGAAGCTTTGAAGACAGTCCACCTGAAAGAAGGTTGGATGAATGTAGATGCTTACAATCTTTATCGCCGCATGAAGGGTGATAAGACTTTGTTGAAGTTTGAGACGTTTTGCGATCGCTACTTTAATGGTGATGAAGTATATGCTCGCCAAGCGGTTCGGAATTACAACCACCGCGTTGTGTCGATCGAACATTTGGAGGAACGCTACGATGTTTACGACATCGAAGTGCCCAACAGTCACAACTTTGCATTAGGGGCGGGAATTTTTGTCCATAACAGTGCCAAACAAGGGCGCGATCGCCAATTCCAAGCAATCCTGCCTTTGCGCGGTAAAATTCTCAACATTGAGAAAACCGACGACGCCAAAATCTACAAAAATAACGAAATTCAGTCGTTAATTACAGCCCTGGGTTTGGGCATCAAAGGCGAAGAATTCGATCCGGGTCAATTGCGGTATCACCACATCGTAATTATGACTGACGCTGACGTAGATGGTGCTCACATCCGCACGCTGTTGCTGACTTTCTTCTACCGCTATCAGCGGGCACTTGTAGAACAAGGTTACATCTATATTGCTTGTCCTCCTCTCTATAAAGTAGAACGGGGACGCAATCACTACTACTGTTACAGCGATCGCGAAATGAACAATCTCATCCGCAATGAATTTCCGGCGAATGCTAACTACACCATTCAGCGGTTCAAAGGTTTGGGTGAAATGATGCCGACACAGTTGTGGGATACAACGATGAACCCAGAAACTCGGACGCTGAAACGGGTGGAAATTGAAGACGCTGCTGAGGCCGATCGCATCTTTACGATCTTAATGGGCGATCGTGTCGCCCCCCGCCGCGAATTCATCGAAACCTACGGCCCCAAACTCAACCTCCTCGACTTGGACATCTAAATTAATCCTGAGTCCTGAGTCGTTAGCTAGCAGCTAATGACTCAGGACTCATGACTCAACTTTTGTGGCCCTGATGCCTTCTGCCCTTTCGGGCGATCGGGCATCAGGGCCGTTTGATGTTTCTAGGTTTTGTTATAAAAATTAATACAATCTCTCATCAAATCGATCTAAGGTAAACACTTAGGTAAATTTTAGATTTTTGGCGCATCCATCAGCTACCACAAAAATAGAAGGTTGGACAAATATAGCATGAGCATCAATTTAGCGACCAAATTGCGTGAGGGAACCAAAAAGTCCCACACAATGGCAGAAAACGTCGGTTTTGTCAAGTGTTTTTTAAAAGGGGTTGTAGAAAAAACTTCTTACCGGAAGTTAGTAGGAAACCTCTACTTTGTCTACTCGGCAATGGAAGAGGAAATGGAACGCCAAAAGCAGCATCCGGTTGTTTCAAAAATTTACTTTTCTGAGTTAAATCGCAAACACAGCTTAGAGCAAGATTTATTTTACTACTACGGTGCGAATTGGCGCGAACAAGTAGCCCCCTCAGCAGCAGCTAAAGCTTATGTGGAGCGAATTCGCGAGATTTCGGCGACCGCACCGGAACTGTTAGTAGCTCACTCTTACACTCGCTACCTTGGCGATTTATCCGGCGGACAAATCCTGAAGGGAATTGCCCAGCGCGGGATGAATCTTTCCGAGGGAGAAGGCACTGCTTTCTATGAATTCCAGGATATTCCTGATGAAAAAGAATTCAAGGCTAACTACCGTCAGGCAATGAATGAACTGCCGATTGACGAAGCAACAGCAGAGCGAATTGTTGACGAAGCTAATGCAGCTTTTGGCATGAACATGAAGATGTTTATGGAGTTAGAGGGCAATTTGATTAAAGCAGTCGGTCAGATGCTTTTCAATACCCTGACTCGGAAGCGCGGTGGTGCCAGTACCGAATTGGCTACTGCTGATTGAGTTAAAGCTCACTGGGGATAATTTGAGCCTCGTTTAAGAGAAAAAACTTAAATCCTGGGGGTTTGATGGCTGCTTTTACAGTCACCAAATCTCCGGGATTTTGCATGGTGTTTGAATTGCGGGCGATCGACTTTTTCTAGAAGAGGGAAGAAGGAAGAAGGAAGAAGGAAGAAGGAAGAAGGAAGAAGGAAGAAGGAAGAGGGAAGAAGGAAGAAGGAAGAAGGAAGAAGGAAGAAGGAACCTCCTAACCGTTTTGACGGGTTCCACAACTCACAACTAAGCTGGTGTGCATTTAATTTTCACAATCTTGTGTATTAAAACACTTGTGGGGTGGGCATCCTGCCCGCCCAAAAAATTAAATTTAAATGCAGAACAACTATCACCTTCCCACGCCGCGATCGGGAGGCTCCTCGTCCGGGACAGGCAAAGAAGTGGGCCTTACTTGCCGCTCCAAATACTTGCTCAAAGCGTAAGCGATATCCCCACGAGTCATCGGCTTCAAAGGATTAATCTTATTAGTTGCCAGATCAACATTAACAAACCCTTCATAAAGTGCAGTAGCCAGAGACTTTCTAGCCCAATTAGGAATTTCGCCTGCATCTGGATACTTAGCTAAAATTTCGGAAATGCTGAGATCGGGAAACTGAAAAACCCCGTAAGCTTGAGCAAAAATCGCCAAAGCTTCAGCGCGAGTCACCCTTTGATTTGGGAAAAACATTCCGTCGCGGTATCCACTCATCGTTCCCGTTTTCAAAGCAGTTTGAATCGCACTATAAGCCCAGTAACTCTTCGGGACATCAGGCAATTCCCTATCCGGTTTCTGAGCGGTTTTCCGGCGTTCCAAACCAAAAGTTTTCACTAAAATCACCGCCAAATCGGCGCGACTTACAAGGCCCTCAGCATTAAAATTGCCACTGGCATCTTTATTCATCAATCCAGCACTCACAACCCGATCTATCTGGTCAATTATTTGTTGAGATTGAACCGCCATTGGGACTCCTTGCACTAGCGCGATCGCCAAAAAAATACTCACTAACTTTTTCACGATTTTAATCCTTTCTGTCGCTAAAACCATCATGAAAACAGCAGTAAGATTTTTTATGGTTCCATCGGTATTATTCTGTGGTTTCGGCGGTGCGCGAGATTTGGGGATTATATATTAAAATCAAACATTTGCTTCCGGCAAAGCGCCCTGCATTTTACCCAGCCAATCAATCAAATTATCCAATTGCTTTTGGGCCGTCAAAACCGCCATACCTCGAATAGTAACCTTCCCCTTGCTGTAGACAAAACGAGAGCGCAAATGTTCCGGCAAATTAGCCTTGAGCAAATTCCAAGCAGGCTCTTCCATCGCCGTTTCCAAAACTATGTTCTGCTTATTCTCCGGTTTGATCCGAGAAAAACCGATTTTTTTAGCAATTTGTTTGAGTTCGACAACACGGATAAGTTGCTGGGCTGGCAGAGGAATTGGCCCATAACGATCGCACCAATCAGCCTGAATCTGCTGTAATTCTTCAGGGGTATTAGCATTCGCCACAGATCGGTAAGCGCTCATCTTTTGATCCAAATCTGCGATGTAATCAGCAGGAATAAACGCCGTCAAAGTCAGGTCGATTTGCGCGTCCTCCACTTTCGGAATTTCCTGACCCTTAATTTCCCGAATAGCCTCCTCTAACATTTCAGCATACAAATCAAAACCGATCGCCTCCATTTGACCAGATTGTTCAGTACCCAAAACATCACCCGAACCGCGAATTTCCATATCTCGGACAGCCAACTGATAGCCCGATCCCAACTGGGCAAACTCTTGAATAGCCCGCAGCCTCTGCCTTGCAGCATCAGACAGTTGGTTCTGCTTCGGATAAAACAGCCAAGCATGAGCTTGAATTCCCGCGCGTCCCACCCGTCCCCGCAACTGGTAAAGCTGACCCAAACCAAACTTCTGCGCGTCTTCAATTAAAATAGTATTGACTCGCGGAATATCCAAACCCGACTCAATAATCGTCGTGCACACCAAAATATCGAAATCCGCCGCACTGAAAGTCAGCATGATTGATTCTAGTTCCGACGCCTCCATTTGACCGTGGGCGATCGCAATTCTGGCAGACGGTACCATCTCCTGCAACTGAACGGCCAACTCATCAATCCCCTCAATCCGCGGCACCACGTAAAAAACCTGACCGCCCCTGTCCAATTCTTGACGAATTGCCGATCGCACCACTTCCGGGTTATAGGGAGCCAAATGCGTCTGAATCGGGCGCCTGCTGGGAGGCGGAGTCGAAATCAAACTCATCTCGCGAATCCCCGACAGCGACATATACAAAGTCCGGGGAATTGGCGTTGCTGTCAGAGTCAGAACATCTACCTCTGTTTTGAGAGATTTAATAGCTTCCTTTTGCTTAACTCCAAACCGCTGTTCTTCATCCACCACCAACAAGCCCAAATCCCGAAATTTAATCGCCTTGCTCAAAACAGCTTGAGTACCGACAATCACATCTAATTCCCCAGTCGCCAAACGCTTGTGAATCTCTCGGCGCTCGGTTTCAGTGCGAAAGCGATTGAGCAAACCAACTTCGATCGGATAAGGGGAAAAACGCTCCGAGAGCGTGTGATAGTGCTGTTGGGTCAAAATCGTCGTCGGTGCGAGCAAAGCCACCTGCTTGCCCGCCGTAACCGCCTTAAAAATCGCTCTCAGAGCAACTTCTGTCTTACCAAAACCAACATCGCCACAGACCAAGCGATCCATCGGTCGATCGCCCTCCATGTCGCGTTTCACATCCTGAGTTGCCTTCAACTGATCCGGGGTTGGCTGGTAAGGAAAAGAATCCTCTAATTCTTGTTGCCAAGGCATATCAGCAGGGAAAGCGTAACCTGTTTGTTTAGCTCTTTTAGCATAAAGATTCAGCAAATCCACTGCCAATTTCTTAACAGCTTTGCGAACCTTGGTTTTAGTTTTTTCCCAAGTTTGACCTGTCAGCTTGTTTAAATCTGGTACTTTATCGCCTACAGTCCGAAACCTCGACAAAGCGCCCAATTGATCTGCCGCCACTCTCAGGGTACCATCAGCGTATTGAATCAATAAATATTCGCGAGTTTCGCGATCGATCGTCAAACGTTCCAACTTGAGAAATTTGCCCACTCCGTGCTGGCGGTGAACCACATAATCACCCGGACTCAATTTATTCGGGTCTACTTGCTTAGAAGCAGCGCGACGGCGCTTGCGGACGTAGCTAAAAGTAGCCAAAGAATGCTGACCGTAAAATTCCCGATCGGTAATTAACACAATCCGAAAAGTCGGCAGAATAAAACCTTCCAATTCTGCCAGCCCGCTGTACTTCAAAGCCACTGGAATGTGCTGCAATTGCAACTTGTCGATCGCCAAAAAATCGCGCGGATTCACCACAAACTGAGCCGGACAGTCGTGTTCCGACAGCAGAGAAACCGATCGACTCGGTTGAGCAGAAACCAGAAAAATGGTAAACCCGCGATCGCGCTCTTCCCTGAGCATTTGAGACAGCTTCGCAAATTGGTGAGGCATCACCGGCACAGGCCGAGAAGCCAAATTAATCGCAGACGGTAGCTGGTCATCCCCGGAGGAGCTTTGAAATTTTTTAGCCGTAGAATCTTCTGCCAATTCTGAAAGTTCTAGCCGATCGAAAGCTGCGACATCTGCCATAGATTCAGCAAAAGTGCGGTGAATTTTCGGAACTTTCAAATTAGCAATTGGCAAGTTTTCTGTTGCCTCACCAGCAACTGCCGATTCCCGATTGCAATTATTCCACTGTTCCTGTGCATTCTCAAACCAGCGGTCGCTGTGAGCTTCGCACCCTTGGGGTTCGTCAATAACAACTAAAGTGTTTTCTGGCAAATAATCCAACAAAGATGCAGGTTGCTCGAACGCTAAACCCAACAGCCTGCGGACAAATTTTTCCCCTTCATTTTGCGCTTCATTTTCGGGGTCAACCGAGCCTAGGTGGTTGATTTCGTCAAGCTTTTTTTCAGATAAAACTGCTTTAATAATTGTGTTAAAATTAGTAGGAGTTAAAACTAATCGCTCGACCTTATCGAGCGATCGCTGGGAAGACGGGTCAAACTCCCGAATTTGCTCCAAATTATCTCCGAACCATTCCAGCCGCACTGGCAACTCCGCGGCTACCGGAAACACATCGACAATATCGCCCCGGCGACTCCACTGGCCCTCCATTTCCACCAGAGTCACCCGATCGTACCCCATCGACACCAGTTGGCGATCTAAAATCTTCGAGTCTTGAACCGCACCTCGCTTCAGCGTCAGACAGTAGGGTTCAAAAGCAGCAGGTGGCGGTAAGTGAGACTGGAGAGCTCTTTCGGTAGCTACAATCGCGATCGGCTTAGAATTAGCGTTTGTTTCTCGTTTCTCGACCAAATCCGCCAGCACCTGCATTTGTCCCCAAGTCATTTCGTTCTCGTCGGAGTAAGATAGCTCGTAGGGCGAAGCCTCCGAAGTTGGGTAAAAATGCACAGTCTGCCAGCCCATAGCCTCCAGCCCTGCCACCCAGCGGCCCGCTTCTTCTAGAGTTGCCGTCACTACCAGTAAACTCCGCCCTTCTTGCTGTGCGAGGGCGGAAGCTACTAAACCTTTGGGCAAGCGGGCTACGCCGGACAGTTGCACGTAGCGATGGCGCTTGAGCTTGTTGAGGAGTTCTGTGGCTAGGGGCGATCGCCCCAGGGTACGAATTATTGAAGAGAAAGTCATGCGCTTTTAATTTTAATCCCTGAGCGGCGAAGGCTCTTTCCCTTTGCCTGTTAAGGAGATTGTACGACAAACATCCATGATTGTGCCGCTCTGCTGTTGACGGCTGGGAACTTAACTGGAGATAGATTTCTGCTTTAATATGTCGATCCTGCGATCGAGATCGAGCCAGTTCCGTTAATCTAGTGACAGGTTTAGAAAAAATTTCGATTTTGCGATCGAGATTCGCAGCTTCCAGACCTCTCCTTTAACCGGGCAGAGCGCTTCGCCGTTACTACCGAAAATTTTAGAAATGTCCCCAAGTACCGATATTCTGATTGTTCTCCTGCTGATTTTCCTCAACGGCTTGTTTGTGATGTCAGAGATGGCCATCATCTCTGTACGGAAGGTGAGACTGCAACAGATGGCCAACCAAGGTTCGATCAATGCCCGTGTAGCCTTGGATCTGGCTAATGCCCCCAATCAGTTCTTGCCGACAGTTCAAATCGGGATTACGATGCTGGCCATTCTGTCGGGCGCTTTCGGAGAAACGACTATTGCTAAAAGGGTAGAGCCTTTGTTGCGGCTGATTCCTGCCCTCGCGCCCTACTCTCAGACGATCGCCTCAGTAGTAGCAATTTTAACGATCACTTATCTGACCTTAATTATCGGTGAACTCGTGCCGAAGCGGCTGGCACTCAACAACCCGGAGCCGATCGCCTCAAGCGTAGCAATTCCCATGCGAATGCTCTCAAAAATTGGCGCTCCTGCGGTTTATCTGTTAAGTTATTCCACTGACTTAGTGATGCGGATCATGGGGATTGTGCCTTCTACAGAACCGCAAGTTACAGAGGAAGAAATTAAAGTTTTAATAGAGCAAGGAACAGAAGCCGGAACCTTTGAAGAAGCCGAACAAGATATGGTGGAAAGAGTCTTTCGTTTGGGCGATCGGCGAGTCAGCGCCTTAATGACCCCGCGTCCCGATCTTACCTGGCTCGACCTCGACGATTCAGTGGAAGAAAACCGCCAAAAAATGCTCGGTAGTGGTCATTCTCGGTTTCCCGTGTGTCAGGGAGGACTCGACAACGTTGTCGGTTTAGTACACGTTACTGATATGCTGTCTCGGACTTTAACTGGTCAACCCCTAGATTTAAGCGCTTCTTTACGACGACCGTTATTTGTACCGGAAAGCACGCGGGGTTTAAAAGTATTAGAACTTTTCAAACAATCTAGCAATCAAATTGCCTTGGTAGTAGACGAATACGGCGTCATTCAAGGATTGGTTACAGTCAACGACATTTTAGTTGAACTCGTTGGCGACTTTCCCTCGATTGAAGATGCTGACGAGCCGGAAGCGGTGCAGCGCGAGGATGGTTCTTGGCTGTTAGACGGAATGCTAGCAGTAGAAGATTTTTTCGAGCTGTTTGGAATCGAAGAGTCAGCAGAACACAAAGGAAGTTATCACACAATGGGCGGTTTTGTGATTACAAATTTGGGCAAAATTCCCACAGCAGCCGAGCATTTTGAGTGGAACGGTTTGCGTGTGGAAGTAGTCGATATGGACGGGAACCGAGTTGATAAAATCTTGGTAATGCCGATCGACTCAGCGGGCGATCGCTCCCCCAGCAAGCCAAAAACCTAAAACTAAAAACCATGTAATTTTAATCCATCGACATAATACCCGTAGGGGCGGGTTCACCAACCATCATCGCCGGAAACAAACAATCTCAAAAACCCGCCCCTACCCAACGATAAATCATCACCTACATTTAGGAATTAAATATAAATATCAGGTTGATGTGAATTATTGGTGAGTGGGGCGGGTTTTTATATATTGTTGGTTATCGTTATATATTGTTGGTGAACCCGCCCCTACGAGTTCGCAAATTGTACAATAACGAATCAACCAGACATAATATCACTTCTTGTTTTTTCTTTCATTTTTCCGCAAAGATTCCAGAATAGAACGGCCCACATAATTGCTAAAAACTACCTCTCCAGCTTGATTGTAGTGGCAGCAGCTATCTACATAAACTGCCTCTTTAGTCTTGTCAAATACATTTACAGCATTCAATATATTAATATTATTTTTTTCCAAATTCGGAAACTTCTTGAAAAGAGCCGGATATCCAATTTGTACAGATTTAGCATAAGGAGTCTCCTTGTTAAAAGCAATCTGCTTTTCAGCTTCACCAAACACCCTTTTCGTCTGATAATATTGATTAGGCTGAAGAACATGAAAATAAGGCACATTACTAGCTGACAACACTTTGTGCATAAAAATTGAACTTTTTGCCCAATTCCCTGCCATTTTTTCAAAAGCTACGGAATCCTGTAAAACCGCCTTATTAGTATTGATATAAATAACGCTGCTACTGTCATCTTTTTGTTGTTTAGTCTGTTCTTCTTCAAACTTAAGAACATCTGTTTTATAGTTATTTACTAGATGTTGAACGTAAACAGAAGTCACAGCATTGCACGCAGCTAAAGAGCAGTTTTGCAAACTTGACAAACCCTGATTAATCCTAGTTTTATTTTGTTGAATTCTGAGAGTTGCTTCCATAGCCTTAGTAGAAAGGCTATTATTCGCGAAGTTAGCCAGTGGCAAAATATGCTGAATGCTTGGCATAGCTAAATCGACTTGATTTTTATTGTTTAAATTAGAAAGTGCTACTTCATTAAAACCATCTATATTGACGACCATATCTAATTCTTGACCTAAAGCCAAAAAGTAGTTTAAAATTAATAATTGCTGCGGCTGTTTGTAGCCTCCAGTTGCAAAAGACAAAATTACAAATTCTTTATCTTTTAAACCGGGCAACTGTTTGAGGTATTTAGGTAAAATTTCATTCTGAACTTGAAATATTGCATAATCGGAAGCCACAGAACCGCCAAAAACTCCGATAAAAAACTGATTATTTTTAGTTTTTTTGAGAGGGTAATCGTAAGGAGAAATAAACCCATAATTATTGACTTTAAAACCAGGTCGAAAATCGCGGCTGGGTTTTTGAATAAACCCAAAAAAAGGATGAAATCTTTCGACAATAGACTGATTCAGCCGCACTCCTTCTAAATTTATTCCTAAATCCGACTTATCTTGCACTTGTTCTCTAGTATAGAAAAATTGCTTGTGCTTGACAAAATACCATCCCAAAGAACCTAGTTCCAGGAAAAACAGTAAAAGCGCTAAGTTAATCAAAGTTATCTTGAGAACTTCTTGTCCTTTTTTGAGGAATTTTAAATCTTTCATAAACCTTTATTTCGACTCTCTTACTACCTTAATAATCGAATTAGAAACATAGTTTGCCAATACTTCGTCTCCGACTGAATTATAGTGGCAGCAGGCATCTTTGTAAACCGTCTCTTTGGTATTATCTAAAATATTCACTGCGTTAAAAACATTAACCCCAGCTTTTTGCAAATCATCGACTTTAGACAACAATACCGGATAACCTTTTTTCACCCCTTCAATGTAGGGACTCTCTTTGTTAATCGCGATTTCCTTTTCCTTGGCGGTAAACGCTCGCTTAGTGGGATAATACTGGTTGGGCTGGATAAAGTGAAAATACTTAATCTTTCTACTTGATAAAATTTGATTCATCCCGATCGACGATTGGTACCACATTGATGCCATTTTGTCAAAAGCAGCGGCATCCTGCAAAACAGAGTCAGCTTTGGGAATGTACACTATACTGCTATTTGCCGTATCTGGGTTGGATGGTTTAACTTGCGAATCGTACTTGATCACTGCTTGCTGGTAATTGTTGACTAATTGTTTCACCTGTAGCGAGGTGACAGCGTGACACAAAGCAAGTTGACAAGTTTCCAATTTGTCAATACCTGCTTTCAATTGTTTTTTGGTTTCGTTAATTTTCACTATGGAACTCATCACTTCTGGCGATAAGTTATTGCTCGCTAAACCTGTTAACGGCTGTATGTGCTGAACGCTGGGCATTCCTATTTCAACTTGGGCTTTGTTGTTTAAATTTGACAGTGCTACTTCGTTAAAACCGTCAATATTGATGACTATATCTAACTCTTGACCCAAAGCCAAAAAGTAATTTAAAATTAACAATTGTTGCGGCTGTTTGTAGCCTCCGTTGCCAAAATTTAAAACAATAATTTCCTTGTTGGCAAATTCTGGATAAGTCTTCAATTTGTTAGACAATCGACGATTTACGTATTCAGTAACGGCAAAATTATTCGCAACTGAACCGCCAAAAACTCCGATGATAACTTGATTTTTATTGGTTTTTACAACCGGATATTCGTAGAGGGAAAAAAAACCCTGTTTGTTGACTTTTAACTTTAATTTTTCATTGGTGAAAGCACCTTGTTTTAGCACATACCCAAAAAGGGGGTGGAGTCTTTCCACGATAGATTCATCAAGTCTAATGCCGATTCTTTCAATATCTTCTACTACTTTTTCTTTGGCTTTTGTTCGGGTATAAAAAAACTGCTTTTGGTTGATAAAATAAAAAGCTAGCGATAAAGCTTCCAGACAAATAAAGGCGATCGCCAAATTAACCGCCATTATAATTAATATATTTTTGCCTTTTTTCAGCGCAGTTGAATCTTTCATGAAATTTGACTGATTACGGTTGTTTTTTGGGGAGTTGAGACTGCTTCAGTTGTTGGCACAAATTTCGGTTAATCAGGATACTAGCCAGCCGATGTCCGAGTTCATTCCAGTGACCTCCACAGGGTACAGAATTCTCAAAACCGTGGGCGCATACTTGATATTTGTCCGTGTAACCTTGGATCTGTTCGGATAAATTCAGTACCCGAAAACCCTCGCGCGCGCCCAATTTTTTTAGCCGCCTATCGGGATAAAACAAATCCTGAATGTTGTTCTTTGTCATAAAATCTTTTCGCACCAGGGCCTCCGGTCTAACTTGCATCGGATCGCCGATCGTCACAACCAAGAAATCAGCATTTTTCTGCACGACTTCATTCCGCATCGTCACAATCAAACCCTCTGTCACCCTCCAAGCCTCTTGCCAAGCTGCATTCTGAGGTTCCTTGAGGTTTTGGGTACTTAAAGTGGTAAAATCCTCAGATAACTCGCGCTTTTTCCTTTCTAAGTCTACTTTTTTAATAACCTGCAAAATGCGCGAATTGTTGACTAGCCAACTTGGCATCCTGTCTACAAAGGAAACTGCTCTTTCGTTGCGATCGATCGGCGGCAGGTTGCGAAAAGACATATCCGGTACTAACTTGCCACTAGCATCATAAGCAAAAAATGGTCGGTAGCGATCGTATTCCAGTTTCGGAGAATTATTTATCACATCATTGCCAATAAAAAATGCAAGAACTACAATATCAGGACTGTAATCCCACACTTTTTTTCGCAGCATAATTAATTCTTGAGCAGTACCGTAGCCCTGCACCCCGAAATTAATTACCTCAACATTTTTGCGTCCCTTAACAGCTTTGCAGTTGCCTAACTTTCGTTCCAATTTTGACCAGAAAGTTTGTTCGACAGGTACGTGAATTGCTTCGGTGAAAGAATCGCCCAAAACCGCAACGCGCAAAGTATTTGGAGGTTTTGCTTTTGTATGTTCACGATCGCGCAAACCCTCGCTATTCACCTGCACAAAACTCGCACCTTCCCCATTCCACTCGCCCGACACACCAGGTTTCAGCTTCCAGCCCAAATTCGGATCGGAAGTGTGAAAACGAGTTGGCGCCGAGTCTGCGAAATCTCCTATTTTTGGATAGCCCTCAACTCTAGCAACTCGCAACCCAACTTCACCAATTACCACCCCCATCAATAAACCGCCGAGTGTCAAACCCAAATTGACACCCAAATCTTTCAACTTGCTCATTATTTCAAAACAGCGTGTAAATAAATGGAGCAATCACAGAACCCTGACTCAATACAATCAAAGCTCCCAAAAAGACTAAAGTCACAATGAGCGGCAACAGCCAATACTTTTGGCGTTCTTTCATAAACGCCCACAAATCTTTGAGAAAATCTAAAGTTGCTTCAAACACTTAAAAAGGACGCTCCATACTAACTTTTGTTCTTGCTTTACTGGGGACGCGGTAAGTATCCATTTTCGGATTTAGTTTGCGCCGCATGGCATCTTCGCCGAAAATGTTTTTGATCACTCCCATCGGCCAAACTATCAGGTAAAAAACTATCCCTAGGACGATCGGCGTTTCGATTTTGTTAAGAATAAGTCCAAAGCGCATCCACGTGTGATAAACGGGATTAAGCGATTTCGGCGCCACCAATGCTAGCAGCACCATCACTCCGCAGATTGCCCAAGGCCACCAAGGTAGAGAATGCCGCCGCAGTAAAGGTACTGCTAAACCGAACAGCACTGCAATCAAGCCGCCAATTAGCAGCCCGAAATCGCGCAAGCCTTTTTTGTCGAGTTTTTTAATTTCGTCGCTCATGGGGAAGAAGGAAGAAGGAAGAAGGAAGAGGGAAGAAGGAAGAGGGAAGAAGGAAGAGGGAAGAGGGAAGAAGGAAGAAGGAAGAGGGAAGAAGGAAGAGGGAAGAAGGAAGAAGGAAGAAGAAAGAAGGAAGAAGGAAGAGGGAAGAGGGAAGAAGGAAGAATGACAATTGCCAACTAACAAATCACCACTGCCCACTGCCAACTGACTAATAATTAATCCAATTCAAATTCATTTTTCCAAGCATCATCTTGTTTCCAAGGAATTTGTTCGGACTTGGGAAGCAAGTAATTTTCCAAAACCAGATAGTCCATTTCGGTTCGCATGAAACAGCGGTAAGCATCCTCTGGAGTGCAAACAATGGGTTCGCCTCGGACGTTGAAAGAAGTATTTACCACAATAGAACAGCCCGATCGCTTTTCAAAATGGCTGATTAAGTCATAGTAGCGAGGATTGGTTTCTTTGTGAACAGTTTGAATGCGAGCCGAGTAATCGACGTGGGTAACAGACGGAATCTCCGATCGCGGAATGTTGAGCTTTTCAATGCCAAACAACTGCTCTTGTTCGGGAGTCATCGGAATGCGGAGACTGGCTTTGACAGGTGCTACCAATAGCATATAAGGGCTAGAATGGTCAATCTCGAAATAATCCGCAACTCGCTCGGCTAAGATTGACGGAGCAAAAGGTCGAAAAGATTCCCGATATTTAATTTTCAGGTTCATCACGGACTGCATTTTAGCACTGCGGGGATCGCCAATGATCGATCGACCGCCCAGAGCCCGCGGCCCAAATTCCATCCGCCCTTGGAACCATCCCACCACATTTCCCTGTTCCAAAATCTCAGCCAACTGTGGCATTAATTCGGCATCGTCCAATCGGTGATAGCTGGCTTTGACAGCATCCAAATATTCGATAATTTCTGCGTCAGTAAACCTCGGCCCCAAATAAGAGCCGCGCATTTGATCGTGACAAGTTAAATGAGCAACAGACTTCGCCACAGTTGCCACCGCTGGGTTTGCAGTGAGAACTTCAGTCCTCTCCTCAACCGCTGCGTTTGTAGTGATAAGTTCAGTTTTGAGGGATTCTATACTATTTGCTGTCGAGTTGGCGCTCACAGTGCGAGTTTGTTCGCAATACTGGTACCAAATCGCCAAAGCCGCGCCCAAAGCACCGCCAGCATCTCCCGCTGCCGGCTGAATCCAAATATCTTTGAAAATACCTTCGCGCAAGAGTCTGCCGTTAGCAACACAGTTGAGAGCAACGCCGCCGGCCATACAAAGATAATCGACATCCAATTCTTTTTTAACTGTTCTGCACAGCCGCAAAACAACTTCTTCGGTAACAACTTGAATGGAAGCGGCAATGTCCATTTCTCGCTGAGTCAATTTTCCTTCAGCTTGACGCGGCGGCCCTTCAAATAGTTCGTCAAACTTCTTATTGGTCATGGTTAAGCCAACTGTATAGTTGAAATAATCCATGTTCAAACGGAAAGTTCCGTCATCTTTGAGGTCGATTAAATAGTTGAGAATCTTGTCTACATACTTGGGTTCGCCGTAAGGAGCTAAACCCATGAGTTTGTATTCACCAGAGTTGACTTTGAAGCCGGTGTAATAGGTGAAAGCTGAATAAAGCAAACCCAAGGAGTGGGGAAAATCGATTTCCCACTGAGGTGTAAGTTGGTTGCCGTCTCCCAACCAAACTGAGGTTGTGGCCCACTCGCCCACGCCGTCGAGGCACAAAACGGCTGCTTTTTCAAAGGGGCTGGGGAAAAATGCCGATGCTGCGTGCGATTGGTGGTGTTCGGTAAATAGCAGAGATGGCAGTTTATTCGTTTTGCAGTTTGCTATTTCTGCCAGATCTCTTTTGAGCATGGTTTTGAGGTAAAGCTTTTCTTTGAGCCATATCGGCATGGCTGCTAGGAAAGAGCGAAAACCTTGGGGTGCGTAGGCTAAATAGGTTTCGAGAAGTCGCTCGAATTTGACTAAAGGTTTGTCGTAAAAGACTATTTGATCGAGTTCCCGCAAATCTATTTGCGCTTCTTTCAAGCAATAAGCGATCGCATTCTTAGGGAATCTGGCGTCATGCTTTTTGCGGGAAAATCTTTCTTCCTGCGCTGCTGCTATAATTTCTCCGTCGCGAATTAAGGCTGCGGCGCTGTCGTGATAGTACGCCGAGATTCCAAGTATGTTCATCGCTCTCCTCACAAATCGCAATGCGTTTGCTTTTGACTATTTAGAATAGCTAACGATTATAGCTGCTTAAGTGCTGATTGGGAATTGAATTTTGCGCTCGCCTCTAATTTTACCTGGATCGATGTCGGTGCAACGTCCTCGGACGATCGGCTGTTAGAGAGCATTTTAGCTAGCGCCGGCGTATCCTGCGCCCCCAAGCTCTGAAGTAAGTGACCACCGGGAATTGATAAAATTCACCTATCAACCACAGCACAATGCCTAAATGGGACAAAAAAGCTAAGCCTGTCCAAGCTGCTGGCAGCCACGACAACCGGCTGCCGGGAACCGGGGGAAAATAGTAAGCTGAAAGTCCCAGCAAGGTAGTGGGAAGGAAAATTAGACCCACAGCCGCTGCCAAGTAGGGCCATCCGAATTCTACGCCTTCGAGGTGGGCTCCTATCCACCGTTTGCCGTTCCAGTGCCATGTTACGGGCGGTTGGCGATCGGCCATTTGGAGCGATTGTCTTTCAACGCTTGCGGTATAAATGTGCTGGCAGAAGTTGCAAGCTAGGGCGTCCATCATCGGCATGGTAGAAATTTGACCGGTGCGGCACACGGGACAGGGATATGTATCTTGAGGGTTGAAAGGTCGGGTTGATTTTTTTAAAATCTGCATAGATCAGGCTGTTTGTCAAGATATTGAGCGATCTTAACAGAGTACAGAAATTGTGCGTTGGATCTGGCGGTTTTTGTATCTAGATTGTTGGTGATTTAACAGGTTTTTTCACGCCTACTCGCCCCTACAGGTTAATGGGGCTTGATATTAGACCTCTTCAATAATTATTATTGTGGAACAGGCATCCTGCCTGTTCAAGACTGGCATTTCTTGCGATGTCTATTGAATGATTCGGATTAATTGCGGTGATTGTTGCTGTACCGAATTCTGGCTCCTGCCCAGTGAAGTTTTTCCCTCAAAGTGTTGAAATAAGAATAGTTTTCCCGCAAAATGATAAACTTGGCTTCGCAGTCTGCCCTCCGCACGTCTACGCGCTGTCCCGGCCAAATTGCAGTACCTAAAATGCCGTCTGTCCAGAGTTTGGTACTGAGTTCGTAATCTGCTAAAGGCCAAATGCTGACGACTGAACCGGGCGGCAGGACGATCGCCCGACTGGATAAACTCAAAGGGCAAATTGGAGTAACTGCGATCGCCTCCATTCCTGAGTGCATAATCGGCCCGTTGGCAGATGCGGTGTAGCAAGTCGAACCGGTGGGAGTTGCCACAATTAAACCGTCGCCTTGATATTGATCGACTACTTCGCCGTCAACTTCCATTTCTAGAATACAGCTCGGCATTCGATCGGCTGAAGCAGGTTTGACACACATTTCATTTAGTGCCAAAAATCGATCGCTTTGGGGTTCGAGATTGCTTCTGTTTCCCTCAAAAACTGTTGCCTGCAACATCATCCGCGTCTGCACAGCATACCTGTCTTCCGAAAGTCTGTCCCAAATCTCCTCAGTATTTTGGAAATCATCAAAAGACTCGGTTAAAAAACCCAGATGTCCCCCCACATTCGCTGCCAAAATCGGGATGCCGTCAGCAGCCAAATTCCGCGCCGCAGCTAGGGCCGTACCGTCGCCCCCCAGAACTACCGCTAAATCAATTGGGCTGTTACTAGAAGCTAAAAACACCGGATACGGGTTATCTTTGGGGCCACTCGGCCCCATTAAAACCTGACACCCGCGACTTTCTAATTGGCGGGCACACTGTTCTGCCCACCGCTGGCTGAGGGTATCTCTGGCTTTGTGGGCGATAATTACTTGTTTTAGTTGCACAACCTATCGATTTGAGATTTGAGATTTGAGATTTTAGATTATTAGATTTTAGACTGAATTGCCGCGACCGGGACGATCGCACTGTACTCGGAAAAATATTATTCCGATGCCACAGGGCATCTCCCCTGGGAGACTCTCCCTCTGGTTTATAGCAGTTTCAAAAAGTAATGCAATTGTTGGAAAGCTGCAAACCCTTATCTCATATCAATTCCGGTTAGATCCGAATGATTAAACCACAGAGGACGCAGAGGATACAGAGGAAGGGAAGAGAGAGATGAATAATTCCGATGAAGGGCGGATTTGATATCATCTGTTATGCCCAATTCTTTAATCGAAACGAAAATCGAAAATCGAAAATCGAAAATGGTATTACCCCTCGGTGCGGCTGGATTTGGGCCGTGGCCAGATAATGCTGGAATCGGCCGCGAGTAGGCTAGAAACTGCGCTGGCCCCAAAGCGGTTGAGGTGGCTGGGGTCAACAAAATAGTCATTGCGGCCAGGCCACCGCTGGGACAAGTCGCGGAAAGCGAAGCCTTTTTGCCGCGAGAGTTGCTGCATTCGCTGCCGAAACTGCTGTTCTGCCCGCAGGCGAGTTCCGTCTAAGTAGTCGTCGGTGAGGGGCAAATTGACGAAAATCAGGGGAATTTTGCGAGCTTTGGTAAATGCTACAACGGAATTAAAGGCTGCTGCTTGTTTGCCTCCGAGGTTGAAGTTTTCGTAGTCGCGATCGTACTGGCCTGAAACGTAAGCGCGTTCTCTATAATAAGTGTTGGGATTGTACTTGCCCGACATAGCCATGAATCCGTTGGAGTCGATCGAATCTGCCAATTGGTTGAGTTGTCTGATGGCTACTGTTGTCCGTCGCGAGACTGGAATCAATTGTGCTTTTTGGGTGGCTGCATTCGCTGCGATCGGTTTTAACTCATATCTTGCAGCATTCTCAGCAACGGGCAAGATGCCCGTTCCACTTGACAGGAATTTGATTTTGGGGAGTAGGGGTTGGGTGTCAGCAACGGGCAAGATGCCCGTTCCACTTGACAGGAATTTGATTTTGGGGAGTAGGGGTTGGGTGTCAGCAACGGGCAAGATGCCCGTTCCACTTGACAGGAATTTGATTTTGGGGAGTAGGGGTTGGGTGTCAGCAACGGGCAAGATGCCCGTTCCACTTGACAGGAATTTGATTTTGGGGAGTAGGGGTTGGGTGTCAGCAACGGG
>NZ_JAUBTR010000154.1:0-4344 GCF_036705045.1 Microcoleus sp. BR0-C5 | reverse complement strand
CCGAAACATACACCTCTTCATATTCACTCATTTATTTATTATACATCGCTGATGTTATTTAATTCTCATTCCTTATTCCCATCTAATCTCAACTTTTCTTCTACTGCATCTTCTGGGAATGTATCTGGAGAATCGGGCAAAATGAGCGAATTTTCAGCAGATTGTAGGGAATTATTTTTAGTATTATTAAGTCTGCCCTGTTCCCTTGGCGTTTCCAATATCTCGCCAAACTCTTCAGAGTCAACTTCGGAAAGTTCTTCTAAAAGTCGATCGGACATTTAACCTCCTACCTAATCAAAATCCTAATTTTTATGCTGTTCTGCATCGCGCATTCTATAGTGTGAACTCATATTTTGTCCGTCTCCTAACGAGTTCATCACCCATTGATATCGTTTCCGGCTGCATCGTCAGGTGATAAATTAGAGGGCAATTCATGAATGATTGTTACAAGTCGCCACCTATCTCGGCGCAATTTTCAGTTGTTCGATTCACAGTCAACAGCGTCGCCCGCTCGCGTAGCCGAAGGGTCGAAGGGTCAACAGTCAACATCATGTCTGAGTGCAACCGGAATTGATATGACTGTAAAATTTACAGGAATACCCGCAAATTATCGGTTTAGACACTATCTGTAGTATTAAGATGTGTTTCGCCACACCCAGCCCGCTGGCCCAGTGGTGAAGAAGTTTTTGAAACCCTGGAAATCTCGTAGCGGGCGATCGATCAATCTTCTTCTTTTCAGAATTTAAACGCAATAAACAACGTTTATTGCTAATATCCAACGCTTGGGATAACACAACTGCGTTGATTGCCCTCAGCCAGCGGGCTGGTTTCGGCACACCCTATCAGTAGAGTGTGTGCGTAAGCCTTAATTTAGATTCTTAAAAGCTTACGATACCTTTTTTACAAATTACAGCCTCCTGAGACTTTACAACCTGTTGCTTATTTTGTTACTCATTTTGGGGCTCATTTTCTATCTGCATTTCCTCATTTTTTTTTTGTTCATAGGGCGCGATGACTTCTTTTTTATTGCGATTGGGTGCGTTGTTAAACAAACCTACATCTTCTATCAGACGGAAACAGTCTTCCAGAAAAGTATGCAATCGCTGCTGACTAATCAAGAAGAATTCAGAGTGTTTCATTGCTTGAGAAAATGACAACCGCTTCGTATCAATAAACTTGCGCTCTCTTGCACTCAGAGCCGGCAAATCTACCACAGGAATTCGGTAATTATTAATGAGCTTGTTCATTTCCTTATGGCTTTGTACGTGCGACCAATCTTTGCATACTCCAAAATTGCGGACAAAAATGTGATTGAGCTGACCTTCAAAGTAGTTGAAAGAGTCAATAAACATTTCAATGCTGTCCGTCGTGCCGCCGCAAATAAACCACTTGCATACATCAACTCCTGACTGCTCTTTAAAATCAGGAGAGGTTAAATTAGCTTCGTCAATCCATTTGTTGATAATGCTGTAAACCCGAGCTGGTAAATTGACAATCACAGGAGTTTCTACTGCTGTTTCAAAAATAATATCGATATCGAAAAACTTCTCTTCATCTTCAACTAAAGCTACGATTTTTGCATTGTGTTCAGGATAGCGCTGCTGCACATCAGGATTTTGAAAATCACCATCAATTAACGTGTACAGTAGTTCATACTTCTGATTGAATTCAACCAGAATCCGAGTTAGCATCGACTTGCCAACGCCACCTTTCTCGCCGTCAACCAAGTGAATCATGTTAGTCATTTCATTCCTCCTTGCTGGATGTCTATTCAAGACTTAATAATTTTTAACTAAAGCTAGGCCCGACCATTGCCGGATCGAAACCAGCTAAGTTAAATGCGCTGTTTTCAAACTCAACTTCTCCCGAAAATTCCTCTGCTTCTTTTTCTTCGGGCAAACTTGCTGGATTTGAACTCTCAGGGGCAGTTAATTCTGCTGCAATAGATGCACCTGGATTCGATAAGCGAGGGAAAGTAGCTAAAGGAATTAAACCCGAAGAAATACCAGGGGCAATTGCTCCTAAATCGGTACAGTTAAATCCCGCATCTCGGCAAACTTCATCTATCTGCCTGAGCAAAAAATTAATGCTTTCTCGCCTCAAATACTCTAACTCTGTACTAGAATGACTACCGCTATTGCGTAATGATGCTAACAGCCACCGCGCTTTGATTAGAGGTAAAATCGTTTCCTGGAAACTAAAAAAAGGATGATTTTGCAGGTAAGATAGCAAGATAGCATCTTCGGAATCTGGCAAAACTTGACAGCGCCAGCAAAATTCCTTGTAACGTTTTCTAGGCATAATTCCTCACCTTCTTTCCAGCACCTCGGTAGGGCCCTCCCAATAAGAGAGCTGCATCTAAGTTTGCTTCTGATTCCTCTAATGAAGGTTCTGTATTCGGCGACGACTCATCACTCAATTTATTAGAATCATCTAAGCAGCTATCTTTGATACTTAAATCAGCCTTTTGTTTAGCACATTGTTCAGTGTTTTGTTCAGTAGGTGCCTCAATTTTTTGTCCCGTAATATCTTCTGTCTTTTGTTCAGTAGATTCCTCAATTTTTTGTTCAGTAGATTGCTCGGATTTAGCGTGAGTAAATTGCTCAAATTTTAATTGAGTAGGTTGCTCGGATTTTTGATGAGTTGAGTGTTCGGATTTTTGGTGAGTAGGTTCCTCGGATTTTGGCTTGGTAGATTGTTCTGATTTTTGGTGAGTAGATTGTTCAGATTTTGGCTGGGCAGATTTTTCAGCACATTCTTTAACACTCTGTATATCAGTCGGAGGGACTGGAGCATCTCCTGAAGTGGAAGCTGCATCTTCTACCCTCTGAGAAGTTGCTACAACAGACCTTTGCCTCAGTATCTCAAACTGAAATTTGAAGTAAGAAAATAGTCCGTAAACATCAGCTATGCGGCAACCTAAACCATCAGGATCGAGCGTTTTTGGCACTGTTATACCTGCGTGCCAAGACAGCGAATAATTAGAAAACTGATTTCGCAGTTCTGGCTTCATATATTCAGAAGTCCCCCCGCAAAATACAATTTCATCTAAATCGGGCGGCAGCACTTCATTAATCCAATGAGATAGCATTCGAGCGTAGTCGAAGCGAGACAGCTTGACTGCTTCAATCAATTGGTCAACTTCTCGATCTTTCGCTGTCTCCTCTCGATTCCGAGCAATTCGGTAAAAGTAAGGGCGGTTGTAGCTTACGCCCGCTTGAGCGATTGATAAAGCCAAACGGGAAGCATCATAGTTAGAGGTTCGCTCTTGAACTAGATCTACCAACCTTACCATTCCTAAGTCTGAAGTTTTGCCCTTACCGACAGCACCGCGTGCCGAAACTATTACCGAAGCATTGCGAAATCCTACCATAACAAAGGCAGTTACCCGCTGCTTGAAGGCTGAACCTAAGTTGCTGTTGTGGATCAAAGCAATGCCGCCGCCTTCTTGCAAAGCTTGGGTTTTGTCCAGGGTGACGGAGAGCTTGCCGGTGGGTGTTTCAAATGAAGCAGAGTATTGACTTAAGAGTTCAAAAAATTGCTTGGAGTCATTAAATTCGCCTGGGGGCAAGAAAACGGAGATCGCAGCGCTAAATTGACTGCCTAAATCTAACTTCCGCGACACTACCCACAAAGCTGCTAGAGCTTTGTACAAAGCGCTACTGTACTTCAGTCCCGCTAAACCGATGTGAGCATTGAATTGCGATGCTGCCAGGTAGCCAACGGCTCGACATTCATTACCAATTGCCACCCAAGCAATATTTTCGGGAGATGCTGATGCGAGGTTAGGTTGTGTGAAACAATTGGCTATGTCTTGGCTCACTGGCCCTACCTGCGATTCCATTACAAAGGAGTTTGCTTTACTGCCTGCTTGCGCTCCAATGCAGAAAACTCTAGTAGATAAGCCTCCAAAATCTATAGCCAGAATTGCATCTGGTATTGATGGTTTTTTCTTCATAAACACTGGCGTTTATTACGTTATAAAATAATAGTATTGGCTTCAGTTTAAGTCTGACCTCACCAAATCCGGTGGTTTTAGATAGTTAAAATAGCCCCCTCCAAATGGCGGGGACAGACTGCCTTCTCCAAATGGCGGGGACAGACTGCCTTTCAAGGAAAATATCTCGGTTTGTGCCGATTGCTTTGCGCTTCCTACAAAGAGCAACTATGTCAAGGTTACGCTAACATGAAAGGCAAACGATTAATTTTAATAACTATCCTGTCTTCGTTTAACTCAAGTTGAGCCGGGATTTCTGGAGCTTCAAAGAAATAAGGAATGAGAATTAAATAACATCAGCGATGTATAATAAATAAATGAGTGAATATGAAGAGGTGTATGTTTCG
>NZ_JAUBTR010000153.1:3365-4410 GCF_036705045.1 Microcoleus sp. BR0-C5 | reverse complement strand
GTCGGGGTCGCTTCCTCCGAGTCCTGCGATCGCCACAGCGCTGCTGGGGGCGATCTCAAGGTTGACGTTGTTAGCTACGGGCGGTTCGTTTGGCACCGGCAGCAGCGCCGATACCGTAGCGCTGGCAGGGCTGGTGGCACCCTGGTTGTCTGTAGCGCTGTAGGTGAAATTTGCTTTTGTAAAGTTGCCTGTCGATTGGAAAAATAATTGGTTAATCTCAGCAGGTGTCAGAATTTGACCTGCGGTGACAATCCGGCCGCCGGTCTCAGGATTGCCTAAAAATATCAGCCCTTCATTTGCTGGTGGGACGGTGTTGATGGTGAAGGATTCGATCGAGCCGTCGGGGTCGCTTCCTCCGAGTCCTGCGATCGCCACAGCGCTGCTGGGGGCGATCTCAAGGTTGACGTTGTTAGCTATCGGTGGTTGGTTGGCGGGAGTCGGAGTCGGAGTCGGAGTCGGTGGGAGTGGGGGAGTCGGAGTCGGTGCGGGTGGGGGAGTCGGAGTTGGGGCAGTGGCGATGCTGGTGGTAACAGTTGCGCCGGGCTCGCGGCCGTTGTTGTTGCCGGGATTTGGGTCATTAGTGGTTGAGGTACTTCTTGCCGTGTTGCTGACAGTGCCGGTCGCCGGGGCTGGGAATCTGACAGTCCGGCTGACGGTCAAGCCGTCAGCTAAGCTGGCAATGGGCGGAAAGCTGACAATGCCTGTGGCTGGGTTGTAAACACCTCCGTTAGATGCTGTGACCCCCGTTAAACCGGGAACGATGGTGTCTGTAACGGTGATGTTGGTGGCGGTACTGGGTCCTCTGTTTTCGGTGAGAATGGTGTAGGTGACTGTCGATCCGCCGATCGCAGTAGCCGGCCCGGTTTTGAGCGTAACTACATCGGCGCTATCGGTGATAGTGGTGGTAACTCTTGCCGATGGGCTGCTGCCGTTGTTGTTGGCAGGATTGGGGTCTGGACTCGTTGAGATGCTGCTAGCAGTGTTGGCGACGGTTCCACCGGTGGCGGGAACTGCGAAACTGACGGTTCTGTTGGCGCTGACTGCC
>NZ_JAUBTR010000153.1:0-3265 GCF_036705045.1 Microcoleus sp. BR0-C5 | reverse complement strand
ACGCTGACTCCTGTTAAGCCCGGAACAATGGTGTCGGCGATCGCCACATTGGTTGCCGGACTCGGCCCACTGTTAGTGGCCGTAATTGTGTAGGTGACAGTCGAACCCGCGATCGCAGTAGCCGGTCCGGTTTTGACCGTCTCTACATCGGCACTCTGGGTGATAGCAGTGGTAACTCGCGCTTGAGGGCTGGTGCCGTTGTTGTTGGCAGGATTGGGGTCTGGACTCGTTGAGGTGCTGCTAGCAGTGTTGGCGACGGTTCCACCGGTGGCGGGAACTGCGAAACTGACGGTTCTGTTGGCGCTGACTGCCCTGGCTAGGGATGGGATCGCCGTCCAAGTCACAATACCTGTAGTTGCGTTGTAAGTTCCGCCCTCCGACACGCTGACTCCTGTTAAGCCCGGAACAATGGTGTCGGCGATCGCCACATTGGTTGCCGGACTCGGCCCACTGTTAGTCGCCGTAATTGTGTAGGTGACAGTCGAACCCGCCGCCGCAGTAGCGGGCCCGGTTTTGACCGTAACTACATCGGCGCTATCGTTCGTAATAGTGGTGGTAACTCTCGCATCCGGGCTGCTGCCGCTGTTGTTGGCGGGTACGGGATCGATCGTGCTGCTGCTGCTGAATACACTGTTGGTAATAGGGCCAAGTGTAGTTGGGGCGGTAACAGTTACGGTGCGGGTGGTGGTAGCCCCAAAAGGTAAATTCGGAATAGTTGGCCAGGTGACCAGTCTCGTTGTCGGGTTGAAAGTGCCGCCGCCCGGAGCACTAGTTAATACTGCCCCGACGGGCAATCTATCTTCAATCACCACGTTTTCGGCGTCGTTCGGGCCGTTATTTACTGTCGTAATTGTGTAAGTAATGGCGCTGCCAGGTGCCGCTGCCGCCGGGCCTGTTTTCGTTGAGGCAACATCTGCTGTAGTAAGCGGCACGTCTATAGTTTGGATCGACAAAGTGCGAATGTCGTGAATATTTGTTGCGTCTCCCGTTGAACCAGCAAAACCAAATTTGAATGTTGCCGGGATTGGCCCATTTATCTCCTCTAAATTGTCAATGTCGATAATAGTCTCGCCCACATCTGTAAACGAACCATCATTGTCGAGGTCAAAGTTAACAGTGAGACGGGTTTGCGTTTCAGAAGTGGGGGGTTCCAAAATAATTTGAACTCTTCTTCTGGCTGCTTCGCGACTGCTAGTAATGGTGTTGGTCGGCCCGTTTGGAGGCAGAGGATTTACGGTATCGGGGATATTATCTATTCCTTGCGGCACAAACGTAGAAGTTAAAAATTTATATTGCGTAACTTCGCTACCTCGAAGCGTTACCGAATCTGCACGCTCCCCTGGAATTCCGCCTACACGCCCTTGAGTTGTATTTGAGAAATTTCCGAATTCATCCAATCCAATTCCTAAATAACCTCCCCGTAAACCCGACTGACCTGTATCTGTATTTTGCGCGTAGCCGAGAGAACCTCCATAGCCTCCAGCTATTGTTGGCGTCACCGTACCGTCAATTAAAAAGAAACTTATGCCGTCCCCTGTCCGCCCTGGTAAATTCGGACGTGCTGTGCCGTTGTAGGCAAATATATCGAAGACAATGTTAAGACCGCTGTTGACGGGAACCTGACTGTTATAGATGACAAAAGTAGATTGGTCAAAAGTTCTTGTAGTTAATCTCAACGCCCCGCTGCCTACCGGGTCTATGTTCAAACCCGGAAAACTCTCCGTTCCGGTTCCTGCTGTTAATGCGGGAGCGTCTGACGTGCCAGTAACGCCAGAGATCCAAGGCCCGATTAGACGTGCGTCTTGAAAACTTTCGTCCACTAAATTAATGAGGACAGCGCTGTAAGTTTCCTGGGTTTTTGTTTCAAAGGCTATTGCGGTTTTTACTTGTCCGGCTGTAACATTTAATTGCCAGTTTCCTCCTAATCTTGTACTCCCAATTAGATTGTTGGAAGCCGCTATATTTGCGCCTGTTAATTCTCTCAGCTTCCGCACGAAAGCAATCCCTGATTTTCCAGCCCCAACCTTACACGCTAATAATAAAATATCGGCTTTTTCGCTAAAGGCCTTGCGCCACTGCTGCAAATGCCGATCGTACTTTGGTAAGTTTTCATCCTTCAGTACAGTTGACCCCAATTGCACGGAAGCTTCATTGCCGTGAGCAACTATCTGAAGGCTGGCAATTAAGCTGCGTTTAGCTAGAATCTCGGTAATTTGTTCTACTCCGTCCAGAGTTTGATCGAGGACAATTATCTCTGTCCCCGGTTTGACTCCACTGGCAAGATGCTGATAATTCTCTACCCTCGGATCGATGCAAAGTAAATGTTTTTTATGTTGAGTTTTGACGCCCCGACTCGCTTTTGTTAAACAGGAAATATAGCTTGCCCGATCGCTGACTAACTGCGCCCCAATCAAAGAATCTTTTATGCAGTCGGTGTCGCGGCTGTCGCAACTTGATTTGTGAATTGGCGAAGAGTAGTTGCACCATAAATTTTTCATAATTTACATAGCTCCTTGATTTGTTAATTGTCAATCTTCAGTGGTAGATATTATTGTTAATTGCTAATGGGAAATTTCTAATTACTAATTTCTCGACTTCGCATAGTTAACAATTTCTATTTACTTCGATTTTTTTTTTATCGACATCTTCCCAAAGTAGCAGTTCGCTGTATCTACCAGACAAATCAGGGGTTTTTTAGCCAATTCAGACGTGGCGGTAAATTATCTTACGATTAAAAAAAACGACCACGATGTACGAAAATACACCGTGTAATTAGATATTGTTTAACCTAAAAGCAGTTGACACTCGTTCATGTTTGTAGTAAAGAAAATTAATTATCTAACTTTTATTAAGACTTGATTTCTTATCAAAAACTAATTTTAGGGCTGTCAATCAGCCCGATCTCAGATAATCTATATTTTTCTCAAAAAATGGTTAGATTTTTTGTAGTCATCAACTTCGTTTTAGGCCTTTTATCATGAATGAATGACTCACCAACAACCAATTTTCTGGTCGTCAGGAAGTCAAGTAAGCCAATCCTTTACCAGCGGGATATTTCTTATTTAAAAATATTAAAAAACTCGGTTTATTAAATAAACCGAGTGGCTATAATTTTAGGAAAAATGCAGCGGGATCAGTGCGCTTTGGTCTTAACGAGCCAGAGTGAGAAAATCCCGAAAAGTCAGAAAATTATCAGCCCCAAAAAGCTGAGCCAAAACCTCCCCAGTCGCCGCAACTTGTAGCAGCGTGCCATTGGCCATCGAGT